>JBFMBP010000031.1 GCA_040755155.1 Candidatus Omnitrophota bacterium
TTAGGGCAATTGCCGTTTTTTTATAGATTTTTTCACTAGTGTCTCGATATTACTAATTGATTTTGTAACTATTTAGTAGTATGAAGAGAAGATATACGAATTTATTATTTCGCCCTTTCAGGGCTTAGGTTTTTGTCGATCCTGTTCCCAGGCCGTTGGCCTGGGCTATCTTATTTCGCCCTTTCAGGGCTTAAAAACAAGGATTTCTCTTCAATCGGGTAAACTGTTACTTGATTTTAAAGGATTTACAAAATGCAGTGATTGATAATTTGTAAACTGCATTTGAAAAACCCCGAAAAATGGGCGTTTTTGGAGATTTTGTTAAAGATTGACAATCAAAATAAGTGTAGAAATTCTGTACTTGAGAAATAGAATTTAGTCTTGATTTATTGGACATTTCAACAAATTCATAGATTGGAAATAACCAAATCGTAATGTCAAATTCAAATCGATCACAGAAAAAACGAGTTCTAAGTCTTTTGTTTCTATATATTTAGAACGTTTTTCTATTTCAACAACTGGACACTAGTGATTACGGATATTCAAAAACAACCCCTTCGATCCTCTACTCAGAAATCATGTTCTGCATGGCAAGCAAAAGGGGAGGCGAGCCATCTCCGCAGGTGGAAATTTGCGTCTCATCTTTATCGAAATAAACAATTACGAATGAGTACATTTTCTCTCTGTTGGAACTCATGCTCAAGTTTACGAGTAAATCCCCTCTCCCGGCTCGGTTCTTTTGACAAAATCCCAGTTTCTCGTACTATAATGGAGTACAAATGGATTATCCGAATAGGGAGAAAACGCTGATGAAAACCGCCGATGACGCGATCACAGATTTTCGAGAACTTGCTCAAGACCAACAGGAAAAAGTCATAGATTTTGTAACGTCCATCGTAGATCAAGAGGAATTTTCCGAAGAAGATACGGCCCTCATCCTTGAAGCAGGAGAAGAAGCCAAGCAGGGAATCAATATGAGCGGGCCTTTTGTGGGAGAAGAGGCAATCAACTATCTACGAAGATTAAGAAAAGCAAAATTCTAAATGGAAATCTACTGAGCCTCTTGCAAAACTCCATAATTCCTCCCCCAAGCTTGGGGGGAGAATTTAAAAGCGGATTTTATTAATTTTGCAAGAGCCTCTACTATCACAAGAATTTTAATAAGGCTTTTTGAAAACTCTCCTCGAAGATGCAAAAGAAAGTCGAAGAAACCATCGCGAGTTTCCTGAACGATCCGTATAATCCTCAACTCGACAATCACGCGCTTTATGGGAAACAAAAAGGCAGACGAGCCATCTCCGCAGTTGGAAATTTACGTCTCATTTTTATTGAAATAAACAACTACGAACGAGTTCATTTTCTCTCTGTAGGCGCCCATACTCAAGTTTACGAGTAAATCACCTATTTTTCTATTTTCATTACATCGCGATTAGCCGTTTTTCCATTAGGTAGAATTCGAACGCTCCTGTCAGGCGATGGCGCGATATTCCAGCGGTTTTGCGGCTCTTGACGTTACGGATTCCCGCCGATACGATTCGAAGTTTATTGAGTTTATCGCCGATTACGATAGAAACGATCAATTTTTCATCATGAAACTCCCTTATTCCTGGCTTTCCCAATTCGTTGATCGCCTGCCGCCGCCGGAGGTGGTTGCGGAACTTCTGACCATGCGCGGCTTCGAGGTGGAGGAAATTTCCTGCCCTGGGTCGGAGATCAAGGACATTATCGTCGCCAAAATTCTGGAAATGGCGCCGCATCCCGATGCGGACAAACTTACGCTGTGCCAAGTGACGGACGGTTCGCAGCAACATGAGATCGTCTGCGGCGCCAAGAACATGAAAGCGGGCGATCATGTGGCCCTGGCTTATATTGGAACGGTGCTGCCGGGGAATTTCAAATTGGAAAAGCGCAAGATTCGGGGCATCTATTCGCAAGGAATGCTGTGTTCCACGCGAGAATTGGGATTGGGCGACGACCATGCGGGAATTATGATCCTGCCGCCGGAATATAAAATCGGCCGCCGATTGATCGATGAAATGGGGCTGAACGACTCGGTCTTCGAGATCAACGTCACCCCCAACCGGCCTGATGCTCTCAGCGTGTTGGGGATAGCGCGCGAAATCGCCGCCGCATTGGGAGAGAAGGCGCACGTACCCGGCGCTTCTCTTGTTTCTTCCGATAAGGAGATTGATTTAGTTCCTTCCATCGATCTGGTTGATGGCGACTTATGCCCGCGATATACCGCTTTGATTCTTAAGGACGTAAAGATCGGCCCTTCGCCGCAGTGGGTGAAAGACCGGCTGGAAGCGTGCGGAGTGCGCAGCGTTAACAACGCCGTCGACGCCACGAACCTGGTATTGATGGAAATGGGCCAGCCGCTGCACGCCTTCGATTTGGATAAATTACACGAAAAACGGATCGTCGTGCGGCGGGGGAGAATTGGAGAAAAACTGGTTTCGATCGACGGCGACGAGCGCATTCTCGACGAGGAGATGCTGGTGATCGCCGACGCGGAAGTTCCCTGCGCCGTGGCGGGCGTGATGGGGGGGCTGGAAAGCGAAGTGAGCGAAGAGACGACGGCGATCCTGTTGGAAAGCGCCTATTTCGATCCTTCCTGCATCCGCCGGACCTCGAAGCGCTTGGGATTGTCGTCGGAAGCGTCGTATCGGTTCGAGCGCGGCGTGGATTTCGAGACGGTGATTCCCGCCTCCTACCGCTGCGCCCAGCTGATTCTGGAGTTGGCGGGCGGTTACGCCGCCGGATCGATGGGAATCGCCGATACTCCCGATTGCGAACGCCTGGAATCTCTGCGGGGCCGAATGGTGCGTTTGCGTTATGCCTATTGCGACCGCCTGTTAGGCCAGATTGTCCCCCGCGACGAGATGGAGAAAATCCTGGTCTCTCTGCAATTTTCCGTGGAGAAAAAAGACAAGGAGTCGATGACGCTGCGCGTTCCTTCCCATCGGTTGGACGTATGCATCGAAGCCGATTTGGCGGAAGAGATTGCGCGGTGCTACGGCTACGAAAAATTTACGCCGACGCTGCCCGCCGCCCCCGTAAAAGCGCCGGAGCCGCAGGAGATCGATCGGGGTATGGCGTTGAGGATTCGGCAATATTTGATTGGCTTCGGTCTCGATGAAGCCGTCACGTATAGCTTTTCCGATCCGGAAGGCATGAAGGCGTTTCCGCCGGAGGGCGTTTCGTTCCAATGCGATGAAACGACGGTGTTAAATCCCATCAACGTCAACGAAGCGACGATGCGCACGGCGATTTTGCCGTCGCTCTTGCAATGCGCCAAACGCAACGCCGCCCGGGGAAACGCGGACTTCGGCCTGTTCGAATTGGCGCGGATTTATTTGCCCCAAGAAAGCGGCCATGAAGAGAATCGGATGATAAGCGGCGTCATCGTTGGCAATCCGGGGGCGGACTGGCGTTCGGGAAAAAAGGAACGGGATTTCTTCGATGTAAAGGGTTTGGTGGAAGGGATGCTCAGTCTCTGCGCCCTGCGCCGCTATCGCAGCATTGAGGGGCCGGCGTGTCTGCATCCCAAGCGGGGAGCAACGATCCAAGAAGGAAAGCAAACGCTGGGCTATTATGGCGAACTCCATCCCAATCTTGCGGAAAAGTACGAACTGCCGGGAAGAGTCCTGGTTTTTGAAATCGGATTGAAGCCGCTATCCGACGCTTATCGGTCGTACACGGCGCGATACCGTCCGTTTTCACTATTCCCGGCAATAAAAAGGGATATTGCATTACTCATGCCGGAAGGCGTTCCGGCTCGTAAGGTGGAAACAATTATTCGGCGGGAAAGCGGGGATCTGCTGGAAAATTTGGAGATGTTCGATTATTATCGGGGCAAGCAGGTGGCGCAGGGATTCATCAGCGCGGCGTTCCGGATGACGTATCGTTCTCGAGAAGGGACGCTGAAGGATGACGAGATCGACGTGCTGATCGGGAAAATTTTAAACGGACTGAAAAAAGAACTCGACGTGCAACTTCGTTCGTAGGAAAATGAGGGTTGAGGAATGAGTGCGGAAAACTTGATGGAAATTTTAGAAGCGTTGGAAAAGCGAGTAGACGAACTGGCTGGAACGATAAGCGAACTGAAATCGGAACGCGATCAGTTGTTGAAGGAATTGCAGGAAGAAATATCCAAGCGGGAAGAATTGGAGAAGCGCCTCGATTCCGACCAGGAGAGCAAATCCGAAGTGCGGCAACGCATCCAAGCCATCATCGACAAGTTGGATAAGATGGAAGCTTGATATCTATACCTCATGCGCCCTCACCCTAACCCTCTCCCGATGGGAGAGAGAGTGGCAACGCGCCGCATGATAGGTTAAACAAAGGAGGCGGCTGGGTGGCTCCCGAATCCGATATTATAACCATCGAAATCCGCGGAACCCGGCTGCAGTTGCGGGGAGGCGACAATCCGGAAGCGGTGCGCCAAGCGGGAGAATTCGTACGCGATCGAGTGGAGGAATTGGCCGAGCGCGCACCGTCGGCGCCCCTGACGCAATTGGCGCTGCTCGTGGCGATGAACCTGGCGAACGACCTTTTGCAGCAAACCAACGACGAAGAGGACGCCATCAACGCCGCCGCCGAAAAAGCCGACCGGATTTTACGCAAGACGAACGCCGCCGTGCGTTGACGTCCGGCCTCGTGAACCGCCGCGTCTTGAGGATTCTTTCTCTCAATTACGAATTCCCTCCCATCGGGGGCGGGGGAGGAAATGCGCATCAACATATTTTGAGAGAATTTCGGAATTATCCCGATATCGATTTGACGCTAATTACTACCACTCCCCAGCCGGAACTATACGGTTCTTCTTATTCCCCCAACGTAAGGATTGTTTTTCTACCGCAAAAGAAAAAGGATTTGCTTTATTGGCGGCGATCGGAAATCGTCGAATATTTGGCCTGTCATTACGGTTTTTTGCGGACGCATCTGCAAAAGGAAGCCTATGACTTATGCCATGTTTTTTTCGGCTTCCCTTCTGGATTTCTGGCCTATTTGCATCGGAAGCGTCTGCCTTATATCGTTTCCGTGCGCGGGTCGGACGTTCCAGGTTACAATCGGCGTTTTTCATTGGATTACGTCTTGCTGCGTCCGATGCTTAAACGGATTTACCGCTCGTCGCAACGAGTGATCGCCAACAGCCGGGGACTCAAGGAATTGTACGAGAAGCAATTTCCCGATCTGCGGGCGGGCGTGATTCCCAACGGCATCGACGCCGCAACCTTCACGCCGAGGCGGGAGAAGGATTGGGAGGAATGGCGGCTGGTTTGCGCGGCGCGGCTGATTGCGCGCAAAGGGATCGATTTGTTGCTGCAAGCCTGCCAGCGATTGGTGGAAGATGGAATAAATTTTAGCTGCCATCTCATCGGAGACGGGCCGGAGGAATCATCGTTGAAGCGGATGGCGGGGGAATTAAGGCTAGGAGAACGGATTTGTTTTCATGGAAGAATGAGCCGGGACGAAATCGCCCGGTTTTTGCCGAATTGCGATCTCTTCGTCTTGCCTTCCTACGCTGAAGGCATGTCCAACGCGGCGTTGGAGGCGATGGCGTGCGGGCTGCCGGTTTTATTGACCGATACCGGAGGCAGCCGGGAATTGATAGAAGGCAACGGCGAGATTGTTCCCGTTGGCGACGCGGAAGCCTTGGCGTCGGCGTTAATGCGCATGCTGGCTCAACCGGAAATAATGCGTCGATTGGGCGTACGATCGCGGGAACGCGCCGAAACTTTCTCTTGGAATAATGTTGCCGCTCAATATTATGATTTATATGGGCAAATCGCGCGCCATGCGGGAATATGGTAAGAGGATTTGGTGGGCTGCGCTTCGCCTTGAGCCTACTCTTCGACTTAACTCACGTCATGTATGAATTTTTAAAAAACCAAGATAAGCGCATCGCCGACGAGACGGCGGGGGAGGAGAATTATTTTTATCTCTCGCCGACGCGGGCCAGTTTGATCCGAAAGCTGGCGCCTCTGGCGGAGAAGGTCATTCATGGGCGCTGCCTCGACGCGGGGGCGGGGCGCATGGCTTACGCCGCCTTACTGCGGCGTTGCGCAGACGAATACGTCGCCATGGATATCGAATGGCGGCCTGGATCGAACGCCGCAGGCTCCGCGTTGGCTATGCCGTGGCGGGACGAAGCGTTCGACAGCGTCTTTTGCTCGCAGGTGTTGGAGCATGTCCCCGATCCGGAACAAGCGCTAAGGGAATTTTTCCGCTGCCTGAAGCCGGGGGGAACGATTCTGGTCAGCGCGCCGCATTTATCTTATCTGCATAATGAGCCGCACGACTATTTCCGCTATACCAAGCATGGGCTGCGCGTATTGTTGGAGCGGGCGGGTTTTGTGGAGATCGAGACGGCGGCGGCGGGAGGATTGCTCTCGTTTTTAGGACATATCCCGTCGGTGATTGCCAAGACGGTCTTGCGCCCCATTCCTCTTATCGGACGGGCGGCGATGATAGCGAATGGATGGTATTCCCGCGCCGTTGCTTGGATAGACGAACGAGTGGAGTCGCGGAAAATTTACGCCTTGAATTTCATCACCGCCGCGCGCAAGCCGGGAGAAGCGAAGCATGAATGACGTCCCGTTTTGGCAGGGTGGTAAGGGCAAGGTTGTTTCTGCCCTTGAGCCGCAGCAGAGTGACCATGCGGCAAGGGCAAAGTTGTTTTTGCCATTGAGCCGTCCCGATGCGATGATCGCTGGAACTCTGGCGCTAGGCGTCTTCCTGCTGCTCTTCGCCGAGCTGAGCGCGCCGGGAGTGACGTGGGACGAGGCGTCGCCCAATTTCGTTTGCGCTAAAAACCAAGCCTATTGGTTGAGCCATCTCTTCGCGCTGCCCCAACCATTTTCCCAAGAAACCATTGATAAATATTGGCAAACGAAATCGGATCACCCTTCGCTGCCGCGAACTCTTGCGGGAATCTCTTATCGGCTTTTTTCTGGTTATATAGACGAAGTAACGGCGTTGCGGATTCCCTCCGCTCTACAATTTTCCTTATTAATCGGAACGATTTATCTTTTTCTACGCGAATTTCTGCCGAAAGCGTCCGCCATTGCCGGGGCGTTGTCGCTGGCGTTAATGCCGAGAGTATTCGGCCACGCCCATATCTTCAGCCTGGACGCTCCCATCATGTGCTGGTGGTTTTGGGCGGCGGCGGCGGGATTTTGGGCGCTGCATGGGAGGCTGAAGCCGTGGATATTCGGGCTATCGTACGCCATCGCCTTCACGACGAAACTTCACGCGGCGTTTCTGCCATTTCCGCTGTTGGCGTGGGCGCTGATATTCATGATCTGGCGCCATGAATGGAGCGGAGTTCATCTAAAACGCCTAGCGTGGGCGATTTTTTGGGCGATGGCGTTGACTTTCATTATCTATATCGGCGTACAGCCATGGTTATGGCATGATACGGGAAAACGCATTGTTGAACGTTTCTTTCATCTATCCCAAAAAGCCACCGTTCATCCCATCAACTTGTTTTATTTGATGAGACTCTATTCGAACAATACGCCCTGGCATTATCCGCTGGTCATGATCTTCTTCACACTGCCGCCTTTTCTGCTGCTATTGAATCTTCTCGGCTTCCTTAGTCCTTTATGGAAACGATTTGGACCGATTGAGAAAGACGCAAAGGGCGTCTTTCTCTTTTTGGCTTTGCATTTCGCCGCGCCGATTCTCATCGTGCTGTTGCCGCTGGCGCAAGCTTACGATGGCTGCCGTTTGTTTTTGCCCTGTTTTCCCTTCGCTGCGTGTTTATGCGGATTCGGATTTCATTATTTATGGAAAATCGTTAGCGGCAGGATTCCCGCCAAAGCGGCGCTGGTTGTTCTCTTCGTTTTGCTCGTTTTTCCTTCTGCCTGGACCTATCTCCATATCCGTCCTTTTTATTTGGCGTATTACAACGAATTCGCCGGGGGAATCGCGGGAGCAAAGGAATTGGGGATGGAGACGACGTATTGGTGCGACGGATTGACGCGCGATTTTCTGAGAGAAATCGACGCCATTATACCGCCGGGAAAAACGGTCAAACCATGCAGCATGTCATTCGAAGTTGCGCAATACGCTATCGACCGGGGATTTCTTCACGCCCGCATCGGCGATCCCGCCGACTTTTATCTACTGCAATTCCGCCAAGGAATGTTTTCCGAAGGGTGGCGTTTGTCGCGATTCAAAAAGCCGTTAGCGAAGGTCGAAGTGGACGGCGTCCCCTTGTTCGCGCTCTACGATTCATTGGAGTAAAACTTATAGATGAAGTTCGCTCAACTCTTGCTTTACCTTGCTTTGCGAATCAGACGGCGCGCTAGACTCATCACGCGCAGCGTTGCCCGCCTGAATTGGCTTATTTTGAGAAGTTGAATCATAAATCGGGTGTTAAAGACGTAATGCACAAGCAGAAAATATGCAATATTGGGCGGAAACGCTTCGTACATCCTCAAAACGATTATGTATGGATCGTCGGATGACAAACTGAGGTATGATTTCGCCAAATCATTGCGTTGAATCCAAGCGTCATGTCCTCTTGAGTGGAGAATGGAACGCAATTCCAAACCAGGATAAAGGCGCATGGAATACAAATTGATGGAGAATTTCGGGCGCAAGCGTTTGAGCAATCGCAACGAGGCCCAGGCGTCGCCCTCGAAGGGCATATCGACGATAATATCGTATTTATGCGTAATGGATAGACCTGTCAAAAGTTTATTGCATTTGATAATGGCGTCGTCCGTCGTCTTTCGGTGGTATATTTCCCGACGAACGCGTTCGTCGCCGCTTTGAATGCCTGTGTGAATGAGCGTTAATCCCGCCGCTTTTAGCGCCGTCAACTTTTCCGCCGAAGTTTCATTGGGGTGCATTTCGATGCCAAACGGCAGTCCAATATCCTTGCCGTATGAATCCGCAAATTCGCAGATATCTTTTACGGAGCGGAATAGAAACGAGTCGTCTTCGAATAATATCGATTGCAGGAAGGGAAAACGTTGTTTGATCTGCCGGAGCTCGTTCATAATATGCGGGATAGAACGCTTGCGAACGAATTTCTCGCCGCCGGTGGATAATTGCCGCGTGACATTATTGCAACAGAAAGTGCAGTTGAAAGGGCATCCGCGCGAGGTCATCGTTACATAGACGCGGCCCATATTATTGAAGAAATAATACAATAGCCGATTTTCCAGCAATTCGTCATCGAGTTTCGCCAAGCGCCCTTCGTGATCGACGTAATCGGAGGATAACGAATAGTCTTGGGGCGGCAGCGAGTCCAAATCTTGGATTAAGGGACGCTTCTCTCCCTTCACGATCGACCCATCGGCGGCGCGCCGCCAAGTTCCTGGAATGCCGTCTATGCCCGATCCTTGGCTATAACGCTCCACGATTTCGAGAAGCGTATTCTCTCCCTCACCCAGACATACGATATCCGCATGAACAATGCATTCTTCAGGAGCGCTGGAGGCGTGCATTCCGCCCCAAATAATGGGGACGCCGGGAAGCATAAGCCGTAAAAACTGAGTAAGAACGATCCCTTTCCCGACGCTATGAGTAAGAACGGAAACGCCGATAAGATCGGCGCCGCGGCATACCTCAAGCGCATCGAGAAGAATGCGTCCCGATAGTTCGTTTTCCGGACAAGTCAAAAACACCAAATCGACATCGTGTCCATGGCGTTTAAGATAGGCGGACAACGCTCGCAAGCCATAATCGTAGACCACGTCATTTACGCTAAAGAGGGCAATGCGCATGTTTGCATCCAATTGGAAATTAGAATATATTCAAACGGATATACCCACACTTATCCTCTCTGTATTATCGGCATTACTATTTTGAACTTGATAAGATTTGCGCTTTGCGGACAGTTTTTTCTTGAGACGGTTTTGCTCCCCGGCAGGGATTGATAACAAGCAACATCTGCGCCAAATCGCTGATAAATCCATCTCCTATTTCCATTTACATTGACATCATTTTTGCGTTCGGTACATTCGTCCGAACAATCTTGCATCCATTCGATTCGATGATATCTTCAGGGAAATCTAAGCGTAATTTATCAAATGTCGCTGTTTGGGGAATAGAATGCGCTGGAAGGCCGGAAAGATTGCTCAACGGCGTCGTCGAAGCGCTTGGGGGAGTGAAGCGTACCCAGGATATTTTTCGAGAAGCGGTACGCCCGATCTTCGATGGAGCCTATGAGACCGAACAGCCGATGAAACCATCGCCTTTCCAATTCGTAGAATCCATTCAATTCCAAATGAAAATAAAATTGATAGGCGATGTGGAGAAAGTACCAGGGACCGTAATATCCGGCGGCGTGCTGGCTGGTCAGGTTGAGACAATCCTCAATGGGGAGATAGCGGTAGACGATAATCTTTGGCGGCGATAATTGATATTCCGAGAGAATAAAGGGACGTACAGGGCAACGGTCCAGTTCCTGGATATCCACTTCCAATCCCAACTGGCGAATCCAAT
>JBFMBP010000032.1:0-97163 GCA_040755155.1 Candidatus Omnitrophota bacterium
TACCAACATGCATTGAGATTGTTGTTTTCAAAATTCCTCTCCCAAGATTGGGAGAGGTTAGGTGAGGGTTGATATTATTAGGCTTATATTTCCCTCACCCTAACCCTCTCCCAAAGGGCGAGGGAATATATAAGCTGCAATTTTAACTCAGATTGGTATAAATCCCGTTTATTTGCTTTCCACTTTAATCTTCACCTTTTCCTCATCCGTGAACTTGCTGTTGGCGGCGGGTCCTGGTTCCCAGCACTGTTCGAAGGCGCTTGGCTTCGGTTTCTGAACTGGAATTACGAATATTTCTTCTCCCTTGGCGTCTTTTTCAATCTTGCCACCGCTCTTCTCCACCGCCTGGCGCACGAGTTTTTCGCTGACGGCGATCAGCTTGGGGAAGTTATAGGCCGTGTGGCTGAAATGGTTCTCTTCGTTCAACGCCGATATGAAGCGCTTGGGCAGTTTGGAGAAGCCGACGGTTGTGAATAGAATCCCGCCCGCATTGGAGGGGTTGCAGTCGGAATCCTGACCGCAACGCGTCGCAATGACGATGGTCTTGTCTAAATCGCCGCCGCCGTAAAGCAAGCCCATAACGATATAGGCGCCGTTGATCTTGGCGTCGATATTGAAAGCGTCTTTAAACTCGCAGGAGAAGCGGCGGTAATCGGGATTGAGTTGATATTTCTCGTTGATGAGATTCCAGGTTTTTTCCCAATTATCGGGATTTTCCTTATGCCATTTTACGACGTCGCGGATGGTTTCGGCGTATTGGCTTTTTTCGGGGATGCAGCGCAATCCCGCCTGGACGATCTTTTCGATATCCGTCTCGAAGAACGCCTCTGCATACATGCCGCCGACGAACTGCCCGCCGTAGAGGCCGTCGCCGTAATTCATCAGCCTGCCAAAAACCTCGCCCAGTTGAATGGCCGTATTCGGCATTCCCGGCGCGATCAGGCCGGAAAAATCGGCTTCGATCTGATAGTCGATATCGTCGGCGTGCTTATTGAATTGCGGATGTCCCGAATCGGGCGGCGCGATTCCGTTGCGCAGATTGTCGCGCCCAGCCTGGTTGGCGTGCCAGAGCGGGTAGCCGCTATTGGCGAAGTCGATACCCGCCTGGCGGATGGAGACGTCTAAACCATAGAGTTCCAAACTGCGCAGGAACGTCATCTCCACGTAGATGTCATCCTGATCGAATTGGTTAATGAGTTTCGGCTCCCACTTGGGCATTTTATCCGCGGGGATGATTTCGCTTTTCCAATTAAATTCGGTCGGACCGCCCCAGCCCACGCCCGCCATTTGGCCGATCCAACCCGCTTTCATTTTGTCCTGATAATCCTTGACGGACAAACGTCGAACCTCCTGCGCTCCCGGCGCTTGGATAAACAGGCTGGCGGCGATTCCAAATAACGCTGCATAAAATAATGTTTTTCTCATCTTCTTTCCTTTCTTTTTGCAATAGGTTGTTTTCGATTTTACCAAAGAATAACGCATCTCCGCCTTTTCCAGGAAGCGGCGCGAGATACTCGCTTTAATCTTTCGCCTTTTTCGATATTATCGCCCGCAATTGCTCAGCGTTATGGGGATGGCCGAAAACGAACGGTTCGGCAATCTTGCGTCCGTCGATCAATTCCCATAGATCGACTTCTTTGCCTGATAGATATCGCATGACGCCATCCGCCTGTTTCAAGATTAACGCAGCGGCGGCGATATCGTACAGGCGGATAGATTCGATGACGCCGCCATGAATTTTTCCCCGCGCGACATAGCAGATATGGGCGGCGGCGGAACCAAAACTCAAACTTCTCCCTTGAAACGTTGTAGTCAAGCCGTTAAGCGCGGCGGAAGGCGCCATGATCGTCGTTTTTTCCGTCATCTCTACCGGCTCGCAAACGCGAATCTCACGATTGTTGACGAATGCCGCTCCCCCATCGAACGCCCAGTACATTTCATCCAAGACGGGGAGATAAACGAAGCCCACGGCGGCGTGGTCTCGCCGCAATAGTCCTACTGAAACCGCCCAGATGGGCATGTCGAATACGAACGGCGCCGTCCCGTCGATAGGATCGATCGCCCATACGTATTCCGGTTCTTCCATCCGATGTTGTCCCGATTCCTCGCCGAAAAAACCGTGATCGGGATATCGGCGCTGGATTTCTTCCCGCAGAAAGTTCTCTACGTCGCGGTCGGCTGCCGTAACGTAACTCTCGTCCGCTTTGCGTTCCGCCTTCACGTGGCGGAAGTGGCTCATGGCGATATATCCGGCCTGATAAACGACCGGACGCATCTCCTGAGCGATTCGTCGAACATCCATTAAAAGTATTCCTTTCCCGCCGCGAAGCGATTCCGATTCTTCCGCAGCAAAAACTTCCCGCATCAAAAAACTAAGAGGGGCGATCTCGCCCAAAATCGCCCCTCGTCTTCATAGTTTCTAACCGCTTACGCCTGCTTCTCCCCTTCCCTGATATCTAAAAATATCACCTTCTCGTCATCGTAAGTATGATAAATCAAAATATAACGCTTATTCGCCATATCGAAATACTTGTTCGCTAAAATCTCTTTCCCTTTATGCGCCGCAATCAATTCTCCTTTTTTCGGCGATCGCGGCAATGAATACTCGCATCCTTCTATCCATTCTTCAATCCGATGCGTACCTTCGTTCTTTAAATGCAAGTAATGCTCTTCGAACAATTCGGATCGAATGACAATTCTTGGCGGATTATACTTCATCGGGCCAGCATCTCTTCGGCCATTCCCATCAATGACCTTCCGTATTCCTTTTCTTCTTCCGTTATTTCATGCTCCTCCAGCAAAACGGTCTCGTAAGGAATATCCTCGCCCATTCGCGCCGCCTGCCATCCAATAAACTCATGCGACAAATCGCTCACATCCGAGGCGCTCATCCCCGCGAATTGTTCGATCACGCCGTCAATCAAACTGATCTCTTTTGGAGAGAACATATCCAAATCGGGAACTTGCAAAGCGACTGGTTTCCTTTGCATATAACTGCCGAATGGACGTGGAACCTCGATCATCTCTTTTTCTTCGATCATCGTTTTCAAAACTTTGGGAATCGTATTTGGCGCGGGACCGTAATGCCCTTTACGATATCCGCTTCCGGATATCGACTCCCCAAAATCCTTATAGGCGATAAAATCGCAATAGAACAAAATCTTATTCAACTTCGTCGCTCCAAAATACTTGTCCTCAAGCGATCGCATGGAAATATACTTAATCATTTCCCTAAACTTGCGTTCGTTAATCTCTTTCGCGCTCATGATCTTCACTCGACTTTCCCTTGATTAATATGAATTATAGCAAAACCTTTCCACTAAAAATATGGGAATTACAGCATTATCCGCCTAATCTCCCTCCACTACTCTTTCAAACTCATCGCTTGTCCAGCCATGCTGCATTCTCTTGGAGGATAAGAAATCCGATTAAAAATCAATCTACGTTATAATTATTTTTACTCTATGAAACAGCGATCGTAATATTTTTCACCTTACGAAGACGGCTGGCTACTGCTTTATGGAACCGGCGCCAATCTCTTTCCCCAGGCCGTCCATTTCCAATGCGCCGTTTTATAGGGGTCCAAAACGACTTTCTCCGGTTGAATTTGGTTCAATTCCATAGGCCGGACAAGGTAGAGAAACCGTCCTTCTCTTTCTTGCAAATGAGCGTCGGCGGATTCGCCTAATGGGAGAAAGGTTACTCCTTCGACGCGCTGCTCCGCGATCCAGCGATCCGGGGGATATTCATTATAAAATAAAAAGAAGATATAGGGATATTCCGCGAGACCGGTTACGACGGTTCCATCCGCTTCCGAATGATGCGTTTTCCACCAATCGACCACATTACGATAGCCGTATTCCCAATATTCCGCAGAGTAGCGGGGATAGCGGAAAAAGAAATCGGCGAGATGCAGGCTTACGCAGACAGCCATAACGGCAATTCCTGCGCGCCGCCAAAAATGCACGCGAGTTTCGCCCAATTTAGCGATAAGCCAAGGAAGATTTTCCTGCAAAGCATGAAGCCCATTTGCGGCCAAGAGTTGAAGAATAGGGACGGCGAAAACGCTGCGCAAGGCGTGAGGAATACTTTCTCGCGTGCAGGCGGCCGCCAAGGGAAAACAGAGCAGCCATGCGAGAAGAATCCGGTCTTTTGCATTACGCTGGCGCAATGCCTGAGGAAGTCCAATGAAGATCAATGGAATGAGATACAAATGAATTTGGCCGAACATCCGGGAATGATGACGCAGGTTGGCGTCGCCGCTCCAAAACAAAAAACTCGGAGATAAATGCGCCGCGTAATTGCGCAGGAATTCCATCATGGCGGAATAGAAAGGCTGGCCGTCGAAGATGCCGATGCGGGAAAAACGGGCGGCGCTTTCGTCGGGTTGATAGAGTAGATGATGAAGCAGGGGAATCGATCCCGCGGCGAATAAAAGCCAGAAGGCGCCCATCGCCCATAAAAAAGCGGCTCGCCGATCTCGGACAAACATCTGCCGGGAGAGTAAGCTCGCCCATGCGAAAAAAGAAAAAACAGGAATGAAAAGTTGCGCAGGTTCATAGGTGTATAGAGCGGCGAGCAGGCAAAACGCCGACAATAGCGAGTCGCGGACGCGGGGAACGCCGTCTTCCCTTCCCAGCATTAGAAAATAAACTCCCAGCGGAATCCAGAGCGTCAAGAGAATCGATTGATTGGCCCAGCGGCTCAACAATAGGCTCCACGGCGAGAAGCAAACGAACAAACCCGCCCAAAACGCCGTTCCGGAGTTCCACCATTTCCGCGCTAAGAGATAAACTGCCAAAACGGACAACGAACCCGCAAAACATGCGGGCAGCCGTACCGCCGTCTCCGTCATTCCCAATCCCGCGATGAAGGGGATGTCCAGGTATTGATACATGGAGGAGGTCGTTACGTTCAACGAACGAACGAAAAGCGGCCAATGCTTTCCCGCTTGATCCATCCCCGTCTTCATCAGAGAGTACGAAGTGTATCCTTTGTCCGCTTCATCCCGAAAGAAACCAGGGGGATTGCTTGACAATCCGGCGAAACGCAGAGTAAAGGCCAGAAGAAACAATAAGCTAATAGGACAAAAACTCTTCTTATTCATATAAGATTCTCGCTATCCTAAGGCGAATGGCGAATGAGGATCGAATTTTTTCTCCTGACGCATTTCCATTTTGCGATTGACAAGGCCGATCATCTTCGACAGAATACCCCTGCCGGTTGCAAAACTATCGCTCCAAAAGACCGTTATAATGGAAGGGATTGATCGTCAATTCGGAGTTCGATCTATCCAATTTCGATAGTAATTCTATTCATCGGAGGATGTTATCCCATCCGGGGATTCCGCGATCGGTTTAACGGAGATTCGATGGAGACAAATCGCCCGGCATTTTCGGCGGGCGAAATAAGAAAAACTCGTCCGAGATTACGAATTCCCAAGAACAGAATACCATGCAACCAGGCGCGAATGGAGACGTAAATCACGACTCGGCGTATCGGCGCATATTTGGGCTGATTATCGCCGCTCTCGCTCTTTTTCTGTCCATTGGCCTGCCCATAACCGGCTATAAAATCGTTCATGAATTTCGCCTTATCCTTTTCCATCAGGTCATGCGGGATAACGACGCCATTTCTCTATGGTTTGAAAGGTATTTTCAAGAATCGCGAACTATTTACTCCACTCAGGACGAATGGTTGGAGAATATCCGCCGCTATTTATTAAGCATCAAGATTCCCGGCGATGGATACATCTGCGTAGTAGACGCCGGATCCAATCTGCGCGCATCGCCGGATTGCCAGTCGGATGGGGATATTCTCAGCATGAAAAATTACCAAGTTACGCCTTTCGACGACGAGGAAGAAGATTTCGACGAAAAAGGGAACATTACTATCGCCCAATTTTTGGATTCTCCTCGAATCGCCAAAATCGCCGGCCGCTTAAAAAGCCCCAACGGAGATCAATTGGTCGAATTCCGCCGCATCGAAATTGGCGGCGAAGCCTGGTTAATCGGCGTCCATCAATTCGAATCGGCTGTTGAAAAGCGGCTTACGGAGCACTCTTCTTTCATTCTCTATTGGGGATTCGTCCTTTTTCTCATTGTCGTGATTCCGTTCGCCATCTTATCCGCCGCATTAATGCGACATCATGAAAAGGAAAGGTCTTCCTATATCGAACGCATCGAACGCCATTCCCAAGAATATCAAAAGACGGCGTTGCAACTTCAGGAATCCAACCGCAGCCTCAACCTTTTGCAAGAACAGAAGAACAGGCTGTATTCCCGCCTTTCTCACGATTTGAGAACCCCGCTTAACAGTATACTCGGCGCATGCACTCTGCTCTCCGACGGCGTCTATGGGGAGGTAACGAAACGGCAGCGCGACGCCATGACCTCCGTGGAGCGCAATGTGGATGTTCTTCTCAAACTCATCGACGGAATCTTGCATCTTTCCCGCCTGGAAAGCGGCGGCGTGAAAGTGGAAAAGAGCGAATTTCCTCTTGATAATCTTCTAGACGAGGTGGCGGAAAACGTTTACCCCTTGGCGGAAAACAAAAACCTGCTGCTCAGCATCCATTCCGATCCCTCTACGCCCATCATTTCGTCCGATCGGGACAAACTCTATCTTATTCTCCAAAATTTATTGGCCAATTCCATTAAATTCACGGAAAAGGGATACGTGGAACTATCGGTGAACCGCTTTGAAGACGCAGGCGTCTCCATCACCATCGAAGATACCGGTCCCGGAATCAAATTAGATGAACAAGAAAAAATATTCCAGGAATTCAGCCAAGGCGAAAATGCGGAAAAGGGCGAGGGTTTCGGTTTGGGATTGGCGATTACGAAAGAACTGACGCAATTATTGGGAGGACGAATCGAGTTGGAATCCGGCAATGGCCAAGGCGCAAGGTTCACGGTTATTTTTCCCGACTGCATCCCCGAAACCGCCCAATCGGAAACCTCCGCCTAACCGTCTCGCCGCGCGTGATGGCGAGAAATGAAAACTGATGAGGACGAGGAAACATCCAGTGAGTACGGGGAAGCCTCTACCGGCAAAATCCGGCGATAAGACGATGAATTTCGGAAGGAACTGCCAGCCGGACAAATTTTCTTGACCGTGGGCATAAATGCTTTAGGCGGGGAAGCCGTACGCGAAATCCTGGAGCGCGTACGCCGTCACAACGCTTTCAAGCCGGACGACAATCCGTTTGGAGAATATGATTTCCAATAGATCGTGGACTGAATGTTTCTGGTTTTTGGGCTATAATGATGACGAGGAAAAGAAAGGCCGAGTTCTAATGATTCCTTTACGAAAAACCGATGAAGATAACCTGAGCGCGGAAGAACGCGCTGAGATCGAAGAAGCCTGGGGCCGAGAGTCTGAACGGCGGCTTGCCGAATACGAATCTGGAAAGGCTAAAGGAATTCCCGCCGAGAAAGTACATCAATACCTTGACGCTTGCATAAAGGGCGCACGCAAATAATCTTGAAGCCTTTTATCTACCACGAAGAAGCACTGCAGGAGATCGGGCAATCCGCCCGCTATTACGCAGAACAAAGAACAAGCTTTGGAGAAGAATTCAAGCAAGCCATTCTCGATGCGGAAGACATCATTACCCGCAATCCCAGAATTGGGGTTCCCATTTCTTACACGGCTAGCGCGATTCGAAAATTTCACCTCAAACGTTTCCCCTATTCCATATTCTATTACGAATACCCGGATTACATCTTTATTATCTCCATTGAGCATGACCGCCGGAGACCGGGCTATTGGATGGACCGGATAGAGTAAGCGCGTTTCAATCCATGCCCAGAAACGATGACATCCTCTAGTGATCCGAAAAACGCGGTTCAGCAAGTAAAACCCAGCCCGCCACAATCGTCTCGCCGCGCTGGCGGAAGGTGAAGAATAGGCTACACTGTAAAAACGCCGAATGATAACATTCGCAAGAGACGCGGATAGAATCGCTCCAGCAGCGTTGGCGAGCCGATTCGACCGCCCATTCGTTGATTTCGGAGGAATCATGCCATCGAAACGGGATATCTACTACAAAGGACTCGACCTTTACGGACAGGGAAACCTGGAAGAGGCGATCGAAGAATTCAATAAAGCCCTCGAAATCGATGCCAACGACGGCGAGATTTATTTGGCGATCTCCATGGCTTATCAGCGTTTGCAGGATTTGGACAAAGCCTTGGATGCCGCCCAACATTCCGTGGAACTCAGTTCCAACGATCCTTTGGCCTATACCAACCTTTCCCGCGTATGCCAAAAGAAAGGCCTTTTTCCGGAAGCAGAAGAAGCGCTAGCCATGTCTCGGCGAATTTCATCGGAATACTAAGAAACGAATGGCTTACGCCGTCCCTCCTCCGCCCGGATGCTCCGATCCGGCGGTTTGGGCGCGTTCGAACAAACGGGAAGATTCCGAGGAAAACAAGACCCATAAGCTGTAAATGCCCAACAGCGTGCCGAAGGGAAAGTGGACGGGAATATACAAAATCGAAATGATAATAGTAAGAACCCGCGCCCATCCGGCGTATTTTAACAAACCAATCCCTGCAATCACGCCGGGAATGGAACTCAAAAAGATATAGCCGCTGAATATCAAACCCACAATCGCCATAAGCGACAAAGGAAGCGCCGAATCGTTTATTCCGGTTTCCACGCCGACGATCAGCGCGGCGCCTCCCATTAAGGCCAGAAACAAAAAGGCGAAAAGTATACCTAAAACGCCTAAAATAATATGGCAGACGGCGACGATTTTAATATGGCTTTCCATGTTCGAACTCCCGACTCTCTTATCCATTATTCCGACGATAAGAAAGAGAAAACCTCGCGCCTTCTCGATGTTTTTTGCATGATCCTTCTTGCATAAAATCCGCCGTTCGGCCCCTGACGCGATTGTGCGCCAGCTGTTTCAAACGCCGTCTTCTCGCGAGAATGCAACTATTTAGCCGTATGAAGAGAAGAAATACGAATTTATTATTTCGCCCTTTCAGGGCTTAAGGTTTTTGTCGATCCTGTTCCCAGGCCGATGGCCTGGGCTATCTTATTTCGCCCTTTCAGGGCTTAAAAATAAGGATTTCTCTTCATTCGGGCAAGCTGTTGCGAGAGAATATCCCTATTCTTCTTCAATCATGATTCCCGTGACGGATTTCCGTGAGATGCTTGTCGATAATCATGGAAAAATCGAGCCATTTCGTGGAATGAGTCAAGCCTCCGATGGATATATAATCGACGCCGGTTTCCGCGATGAAAGAGACCGTATTCAAATTCACGCCGCCGGATGCTTCCGTTTCCGCGCGCCCTTCGATGATCTTTACCGCTTCCGTCATGGTGTCGATTTCCATATTGTCCAGCATGATCCGATCCACGCCCGCCTGCAACGCTTCCTTTACTTCCTCCAGGTTGCGAGTTTCCACTTCGATCAGGAACGTATTCCCCCAACGGTTTTTGACGGCGTTTACCGCCTTGAGAATCCCGCCGCAGCTGTCGATATGGTTATCTTTCACTAAAACCATATCGTACAGTCCCATCCGATGATTGATGCCGCCGCCGACCCAGACGGCGTATTTTTCCAGCCGCCGCAGCATGGGAGTAGTTTTTCGCGTATCGGCGATGCGGGCTTTGGTATGGCGCACAGCCCGCACGTGCTCCGACGTCGTGGTGGCGATTCCCGACAACATGCACAACAAGTTCAGCGCCACCCGTTCGCCGGTGAGAATCGCTCCCAGCGGCCCTTCCAGCGTAAAAACAGTCCGTCCCGCCGAAAGCGTCTGGCCTTCCCGCGCCCAACAATTCACCTTCACGTTCTCGTTGACCAGCCGGTAGACCTCTACAAACAAGGGACAGCCGCACATCACGCCGGTTTGTTTTACGACGACTTTCGCGGAGCCGAGTTTGTTGGGAGAAATCGTGGCCATCGTGGTCACGTCGCCGCCCCCCTTATCTTCCTGCAGGGATTTCTTCAACAAATTTCGAATCTCATCGTCGATCGTCAACCAGGGAATTTCCGATTCCGTATTCGAATATCCATTGCGGCCTGCGGTTCTTCCGAGCGAGGAGGACTGACTTTCAGGCGTCATGGCTTGAACAACCTCCAAGGCGTAACTATGCTTCCAAGTTTCATGCGGCTGGCTTCCCGCCGCGCTCTGCGTTCCTATCAAAGAACAATAGATGAATCTAGCAATTTATTAACAAAATAATAAGGGGAACGTCTCATCCCTAAGCGCGCGCCGTTTATAGAAGACGGAGGGAAGGGCGAGGCGCCCGTCCGTCCGTTTCAATAGCGGATCATAAACGAGTATAATAAGCTGCGCATTTCATAGAAGAGGGTATGCGGCTGCGCCGCTTTAGAAGGAGTTTATGACTATCGAATCTTATAACGCCCAAGCCAACGCCGAGAGCGTACTCGCCGAACGCGCGCTTTTGGTAACCGTTCGTTTTCCCCATCAACGCGACGACGACCACGAAGCCGTGGAAGAAGAAATGAAGCGTCTGGCCGAAACGGCGGGATTGGCGACGGTCCTTACGATTTCCCAGAATCTACGCGAACCCAACGCCGTTACTCTTATCGGTAAGGGCAAAGTGGAGGAAATCGCCGATCATATCCGCCAAGCGCCGGAAATCGACGCCGGGCGCCGCGGCGGGAAAAACCGAGGGATCGATATCGTCGTCTTCGGCTGCGACCTTTCGCCCGTGCATCAACGCAACCTGGAAAAAATCCTGGGGCGCCGCGTAATCGACCGCTCCGAATTGATCCTGGACATCTTCGCTCAACACGCCGTAACGCGTGACGGCAAGATTCAAGTAGAATTGGCGCAGTTGCAATACCTGAAGCCGCGCCTCACGGGCCGCGGCGTGGAACTCTCCCGCCTGGGGGGCGGCATCGGAACACGAGGGCCGGGCGAAACCAAACTGGAAGTCGACCGGCGCAAAATCGACGACCGCATCCGCAAGTTGAAAAGCGAATACGAAAAATGCCGCGCCGTAGGCCGGGTGCAGCGGCGGGCGCGCCAGCGCGGCGGCGCCCTATCAGCGGCGCTGGTGGGCTATACCAACACCGGAAAATCCACCATTCTCAACCGCCTCACCAAATCTCGCGTCGACGCCAAAGACCTGCTCTTCTGCACCTTGGACACCACGACGCGGCGGCTGCGCCTGCCTAACGGCGAACGCATCCTCCTATCGGATACCGTCGGCTTCATCGAAAATCTGCCGCCGCCGCTGTTGGGCGCTTTCCGCGCAACGCTGGCGGAAGTGGAGGAAGCGGACGTTCTGCTTCACGTCCTCGACGCATCCAGCGAAAACTCCGAACGCCACATCGAAGCCGTAACCGACGCCTTGAAAGACTTGAACGCTCTGGAAAAACCCATGCTCACGATTCTTAACAAACGCGACGCCGTCGAGAATCCCATCGATCTTCGCCGCCTGGAGCGCATCTGCGCCCCCGCTATTCCATTCTCCGCTTTGTATGACAAGGATTTAACCCCTCTTTTCGACGCCTTGATCCAAATGGCCGAAGAGGCGAAGCGGCAGCGCAATCAACCCGTCGAAGCGGAAAAAGAGGCGTTGTTTTGAGGAAAACGGAGATTTCCGAGAAATCGGATATCTCATTTCAAGGGGCAAACGGTATTATGGATAAATATCAGGATCAAGACATGGGGATTTCCTGCTCAATACGATTTTTTACGTCGTCCAGAATATTTTTAAGGGTGATTCCGCATTGTTTGATCATTTCCAAAAACAGGCGCTGATCGCCGTCGATCGCGCCGGTCAGGGCTTGATCGGCCATTTCCAACAATCCATCCAATGGCGCATGCATTTCCTTGTGCGCGTTGAGGAAAAACTCGTTGTTGCGGCGAATATCATCCTCCGCTTTTTCCCGGTCCGATACGATTTCCGAAATATCGACGATCGTTAAAATTGCGCCATGAAAAACGCCATTATGAAAGATGGGCTGCAAAGACAATAATACTTTGTTTCCCGCGATCTCTCCCTGGAGATTCGTCCTATACCATTCCTCGCTATTCCGGAATCGATCGAGAATAGGGGCAAGCGAGCAGCCGGAAATATCGCGGATCACGCGGTTCAAATCCGCTCCAATAAGAAATTCTTTGGGCGTTTGGGCCAAACGCACAAAGAAATCGTTGACTTCCGTGATGCCATGCCGCTCGTCCGAAACAACGACGCCTTCGTCCATGGTTTCGATAATCGTCCGCAGCATGGCGGCCTGAGTTTCCGCTAACTGTCTTGCCTGCAGAATTTTATCTTCGTGCCGCTTTCTTTGCGAAATATCGCGTAGAATTCCAATGGCGTTCCATTGGTTTTTGATAGAAACCGCCGAGAGAGAGAGTTCCACGGGAACAAGCCTTCCATTCTTATGGATAACCGTCAATTCTAGGGTTTTCCCTACCGCGGCGCCCTCTCCTGTTTTTTGGAAAGACGCAAATCCTCTTTGATAATCCTTATAATACGATTGCGGCGCAAGAAGAGTATGAAGTTCCTTGCCCATCGCCTCTTGAGAGGAATACCCGAAAATTCTTTCCGCCGACGGATTCCAGAGGATGATAATTCCTTCGTGGTCTATCATGATGATGGCGTCTTGGGCGGAAGTGGTGATTTTGCTTAAGACTTCTTCCCGTTCTCTAAGAGATTCTTCGGCTTTTTTCAAATCGGTGATGTCTCGCACGGTGGCATTGAGGAATCTTTCGCCTCCTAGTTGAAAGGCAGTCAACCAGACATCGGCGGAAAAATCTTCTCCATTCTTCCGGCGGTGAATCCATTCGAACTTATTAAATCCCCGTTCGAAGGCTTCCGCGATTTTCCGATTCGCCGCCATCCGCGAATCCTCTCCATCGGATTGAAAAGGAGGGGAAAGATCGGCGGGATGAACATGAAGAAATTCTTCCTTGTTCGATAAACCAAACATCTCCAAAGTTTGTTTATTGCAATCGATAAATCCTCCGCTGCTTAAAAGCATTAAGGCGTCCGTCGAGGATTCGAATAACGTGCGGTATTTGTTTTCGCTCTCCTGCAGGATGGTTTCCGCTTTTTTTCTCTCGCTGATATCGCGCGCCACAACGGCGATGAACTCGCCGGTATCCAGGCAGACGTAATCGAAAGAAACTTCCACGGGAAAGGAGATCCCTTCCTTTCCATAGAAAACGATTTCGAGGAGCGGCGGCTTTTCCGAAAGCGCCGTCCGCAGCGATTCTTCCCATTTTGCTTGGGCCAGGTCTTGGTCGATGGCCGAGAACTTAAGACCCAGCAATTCTTGGCGTTCAAATCCCAACCGGCGGCGCGCCTCCGCGTTGCAGTCCAGGATTTGGCGAGACCGGGCGTCGAGAATAAAAATCAAATCGCTGCTCAGTTCCAAGATGGATTGAAATTGCCGGTTGGCGGCTTCCATATCCAGGATCGTCTTTTCGCGTTCGCGCTGGGCGCGCATACTCCAAAGACGTTTTTCGCGATAGTCCGCCGCCCGCGCTAAAATCCGTTTGAAAACGTCGATCTCGACAACGTCCTTTTGGATGTAGTCGTATACGCCTTCTTTGATAGCCTGGACCGCCATATCCACTTCCGCATGTCCGGTCAGAATGAGAATAGCGGGCGCCTCTTCGATTTGCAGAATGCGGCGGGCCAAATCGATGCCGGAAGGACCGGGCATTTTCACGTCGATTACGAAAATCTGGTGCGGCCTTTCCGCCAGATATTTCAACGCCTCCTGTCCATCGGCGGCGAGATCGACCGTCCAATTCAATTCCAGACACAATCTTTGAATCAGATTGCGAATGGAAACGTCGTCATCGGCCACAAGAACTTGATATGTTGACATGGCGCCCCTCTTGTCTGCGGATTATTAATCCGCAGGATGGTCATTGTTGCCTTACAACGCCGCCGTTTTTTTCAAAACGGCGGAAGCGGCTTCCCACCGGCCGGTTTCGGCGTAAACGGCCGCCAATTCCCGCCAATACTCCAATTCTTTCCCATCGCGTTCGACCGCCGATTTCAACAGGATTTCGGCGCGTTCGTAATTCCTTTGCCGCCGCAACGCTTTGGTCAATTCGAGAAGAACGTCTTTCCGATTTTCATCCATCCCATTCGCTTGTTCCCAAGAAGCGATCGCTTCCTCCCATTTGCCCATTGCGGATTGAACGTTCCCCAGAGCCAGGAGCAGCGAGGCGGCGGGAGGCTGAAAATCCATGGCCTTGCGATACATTTTTTCCGCTTCTTCCCACGATTCGCTTTCTTGACGAATCGAGCCGAGAGACAAATAGAGCATGGCGGAATCCGGCGATTGGCGGAGACCTTGTTCAAGAATCCCAATCGCTTCGTCCAACTGGCCAAGGCTCCGATAGGCGCGGGAAAGACTGAAAATCAAATCCAAATCGTTCGGCCTAAGTTCGAGGGCGGTTTTCAAATTGGGAATAGCTCTCCGCCAATCCCCGGTCATCATCCAGGACATTCCGATCCATTTCAGGCACTCTTCGTCTTCCGGTCTGCGGCGAAGATAGAGGTCGAGGCATCCGGGAACCTCGGCGTACGCTTTGTTCTCGTACAATAACTTACCCAATTCGCGGCGAACGGCGTCGTCTTCGGGCCGCCGTTCGAGGATTTCGCGGTATTCCCGGACGGCTTGACGAAAATCGCCCGATTTCGCCCAGTAGGCGGCGATGCGTTTGCGCAAGACCATATCGTCGGGACATAAGCGCAGGACTTCGTTCAAGGCCGTAAAGGCTTTTTTTTCGTCCTTCATGCGAAGAAAAACATTGGCCAGCAAGCGATAGGATTCCGGTTCCTGTTTCCATAAATGCAGGGCGTAGCATAGTTCCGCCGCCGCTTGCTGGTAACGGCCCTGCTTCAGCAAGCTCCACGATTTCTTCCGGGCCAGGCTATGAACCTTCGCCGCCACGTTCGCGTCGTTTCTCGCCAATTGTTCGACGAAGGTTTTGTAAAGATGGATGCGGATTTCAATCCCCCCGTTCAGGCTCTTGGTCTGAAATAATTTAACAACCTTGCGGCGTTTGTTTTCATCCATCGAGGAGATGCATCCGTAAAAGAGAGAGCGGGCGCGATCTTCCTCCTCCAGATCGTTTTGAATCTGAGTTTCCAACGATTCGTAATGGGCAAGGAGTTCATTCATCAATTGACAAAGGTTGGCGCGGAACGACGCCGCCAGGTTGAGGAAGCGGGCTTTCATCAGGTTTTGATTGTCCTCGGCATTCGTTTTCGGAGCAGGATCTTCTTTACCGTTTTCCTTAACCGCATCCAATTTTTTTTCGATTTGCTCCAATAAACTCTTTTTTTCGGTGAAGACTTTCAACGAATCGAAAAAGAGTTTGGCGGTCTGTTCCGCCTTTTTGGAAAAATTCCCTTTCATTTTGAGCGCTTGCAACTCGATTTGAAGCCGATTGGCGGCCCCTTCCACTTCAGACGCCAAACCGTCGCGGATGATTCGTACGTATTTTTCGCGGACCAGGGCGCGGCTATCGGCGGCGGAGCCTTTTTTTTGAACGGATTTTTTTAGGGAATCGAGCAGTTCTTTGCGCTTTTGGCCTGTTTGCAACCGCTCTTTTTCGGCTAGACGCATATCCTCCTGATACGCTTGGATGGATTCCTCCGATACGAGAGTTTCCTCCTTGAGAGCGTTGGTAATGGAATTAAGAATGGATTTATCGACTGCCATAGTTGCGAATGTCCTCTATCCGTTCAGCTTGCGTCGATTTCCTTGAAGGGAAAGACAGCCAATTCGTCCCCCTGTTTGACTACGGTCGCCGGACCCGTCGGCTTCTTGACGGCCAGTTCCGCCCCTTGAATCTGAATCACCACGCCGGGCATGATGTTTTTGCGCGCCCGCACCGTGCGCGTCCGCTTCAAACTCTCTTCGTATTGAACTTGAAGTCCGTCGCTTTCGGCGATCAGATCGTTGTAAGTATAGCGGATTTTCTGCGACATGTCCCTTGCGCGATCTAAGGCCTGCTTCAACTCTTCCGGCGGGGCGGGAGATTGGGCGATTTGCTGCTTGAGAGTATCGATGATCAGACCGCATTTGTCCATCGCCTCCTCCTGCTCGGCGATTTTCTGCTGCGTTTCCAAGATCAAGGCCGATAAGTCCTCGATTTTTCCGCCCAGGCGAATGACGGTTTTCACTCCCAGTTCCGATCCGATCGTATCGGCTACGACATCCGCATCGGCGTCGATTTCTCCCCCGACGATCTGCCCCGGAGCGCCGGCGACGATCACTCTTCCGCCCGACCAGATTTTGGAATTCATGATCTCCGACTCCACGACGATTTGGTTTAGACTCGTCGCCGTCGCGTTTGCGATAAATCGCGCCGAAATGTCGCCGCTGGCTTCCAGCAAGGCTTTATCTTTGCCCAACACGCCGCCCTTGATGACGATATTGCCTTTCGCTTCCAGCCGGGCGGCTTCTACGGTTCCTTGAACATGAATGTCTTTTTCGCAGCGAATGAGGAAATCCGGCAGTACGTCCTTCTGTACGATGATGGCCACCTGGGAATCCAGATTCCCCGTTTCGTAGGAGACGTTGCCGGATACGATCAAGGACGGTTCGAGCAGAATGCGTCCATCTTTCTTGGTTACGCAGCAATTTTCCGTGGCGAGGAGCGTTTTTCCATCCTCCGAAATCTTCGTATATTCGCAATCGGGAAATTGGGCTTCCCGCGCTTCCGGCGGCGCCAAAACCCGATCCGTTACGGTATAGCCGGGAGTTCCGGGCGCGGGCGGTATTTTTTCCGCCAACACGTTGCCAAGGGCGATATAATCGAAGAGTTTGATGTCTTTGAAAGAGACGCGTCCGCTTAGCAATTTTTTCGGGGTTCTTCCCATGTCTTCCACTTGAATCTTGAATTCGATGCGCCCGTCTTGCCCGAACGTGGGCGACTTGCCTTTGGCGATGAGAACTTCCTGGTTGAATATCGAAGTTTCGAAGATTTCCTGCACCTGCGATTCCATGACGCCGCGGACGACGTTTTTCCGCTTCAAGCCTTCCAAAACGCATTCGGGAGTAAAAAAAGCGGCCTCTTCAGAATCGATTTCGATCCAAGCCGACATCTGGTTTTTGTTGATGCGAATCGTAGGACCCAACAGGCGCATGACTCGGAAAAGAAAATCGGGTAAACCGCAAGCCGGATCGACGGAAACGGCGGTCATCTGCGAGACGGCGGCGCGCGGAATATTTTCAAACGCTTTGCGGATCGATTTGACCGTATTGCGGATGGTTTCATGAAGACGTTCTTCCGGCATCGTTTCGCGGATGAATTCCAGCGTCTCCAGAAAGCCTCGGATGTTTTCCAATTCCATGAAATAATGCTTCATTTTTTCTTTGGGGATTTTGCGCAATTCGTCAATCAGCGTCGCCATTCCCCCGCCGAGCAGGCGAAGCGATTCCGAAAGGCTGTTCTCTTCTGTCTGAGCGTCGGCGTTTTGAGGGGGGCGTTTCTTATCGATGCGCATTCCTTCGATACTCCTTTAGCGGCGGACGGCTTCCCGCGCCGATCTTACGGCGGACGCTTTACGATTCCTGCTCTTTTTGTTCCTGGTAAACCATGCGTTTCATGGCCGACTCGTCTTCCGCTGTCTCGATTTCCGTTGTCTCGACTTTCGCCGATCCATCTACCGCTGACTCCACTGTTAACATCTTTCCCAAATCCGCGCCTTTCTTTTCGACGCATTGCGACCACGCTTGTTTGAACAACTCCACAAAATCGACGATTTGATTGAAGAGGGGCGCAAGAAAACGCTTATCGGCATCGTTAAACGCCTCTTTTTGGTTCTCCAATTCCTCCAAAGGATATTCCGCCAAGGCCAGAAAACAGGAACGGCTCTCTTCCAGTAGATTTCCCAAATCCTGCGCCATTTTTGCGAGACTGGGGGAAAAAACGCTTTCCTTGTCATGGTAGACGATCTCTTCGATATGGCGGGTCAGCATCTCTTTTCCCTTTTCGATCATGCCAAACTGAAATTGGAAAAGCGCCTGCTTGGTCTGCAAAAAAGCCAGGCGGCATTCTTTTGCTTTTTTGACGTAGGGTTCGATCCGCTTCTGTTTGGCGAGATATTCCTCCATGTGCCGGTCGCAAAACGATTGGCAAACGTCTACTTCCGCCAATTCGTTTTTGTTGAAGGCGTCCAACATTTCGGCGTTGGCGTTTTCCATCTCCTTCAGAATCGGATCTTCCATCTTTTTTCTATGGATCGCCGTCTCCAGCAAGCGGACTTCCTTGGCGTGACTCAGCGATTGATTGTGCATGGCTTCCAACTCCCGCATCCGGTTGGACAATTCGGCGCTCTCTTCCGGCGCCGCTTTGCGCACGGCGTTGATCAACGCCCGGCAGGCTTCCACCCGGCGGTTGATTTCCGACGAAAGGCTATCCTCGCCCCGCGCGCTGCGTTTGACGTACTTGACGCCCGTCAATTTTCGTTGCTTGGCCAGAATCGTATTCATTTCTTCTTTCGTGATCCAAACCACGCGCCCCCCGCGCACGGTCTTAATCATATCTTCCGGATCGATGCCCTGCATTTCCGCCTTGAGATTGGAGATGACGGCGTCGATATCGCCCAGCATTTTATTGATTTCTTCCAACGAAAACTTGGAACGTATAGAAAGAGAACTGACGACCGGCTGAGTTTCCTCTTTCTTAGACTCTTTCTTCGTAGAATCGTTCATTCTTCCAATTTCCGTTCTTCCCGCCGTTTCAGAAAAATTCCACAAAATCTTGCTTAATTTTATCATATCTCAATTTTCAGGGATAGAAAAAAAATTGCCGCTTTTTATACAATATTTCATGCACCTTGCTTAGCAAAGAGATATTCACCTGATTTTTTCGATAAATAATTCCTGCCATGTTGCCCAAAATTTGCATAGAGGGGGCTTAGGGAAAGTTTTTCCGCTCTTAATCGATCCCATCAATTTATAGGGAATAAACGGAAACACGGGCTGGGACGAGCCGTTTTACTCGCCAAGAGGAGAGCGTAAAGGATTAGGTTTATTTGAATTTGTTCGATGTCTTTCGCTTTTGAGAAACGAATGGATTACAATTCCGCCGGTTGCCATTGGACGCCCGCTTCGCCTAAAAGCGTCCCCGTCGCGTAGGCGATGTCTACCTGGGCGATCTGGTAGTCGATGAGGGACTGGATCTCGCGTTCCTGAGCCAAGGCCAACCGTTCGGCGGCGAAAAGGACGTCGGTGCTTGTTCTGACGCCTAGTTCGAATTGCTTGCGCTCCGCTTCATAGGTGCGCGCAGCGAACAACGCTTCCTGCCGCGAAGCGAGAATGCGCTGCCAGTTCTGTTCCAGGAGATCGATGGCGTTGTAGACTTCCTGCTCGATGGCTTGGCGGCGCAGTTCCTTCGTCGCCAGGCGTTGAACTTTCGCCAATAATGCCTGCCGCAGCCGCGCATGGGCGGCTTTATTGCCGAGGGGAATCTCGCCGGTCAAAGCCACGGACCAATCGGCGAAATCGGCGTTGCGCATTTGTTTATAGGAAGCGCCGAAGTTTCCCCCCAAGCCGTTGATATTGTATTGATAATCGAAAATAAAATTGGGCAAGCGCGCGTTTTTGGCGTACTGAATCGTACTTTCGTCCATCGCCAATTGCAGTTCCGTTTCCAGCATTTCCATTCGGTTTTGCACGGCGTATTGAGACAACTGCGCAGCGCTCAACTTCAGCCCTAGAGGCGAGGGATTCGTCATGGGCATGATTCCCGCCGTTGCGTCCATCGGCAGGTTGGCCCGGTTCATGATCCGTTTCAAATCGCGCTCCACCAAGCGGAGATTGGTAAGCGCCAGAATGATGCTTTCCAGGCGCGCCGCCGCGCCCGACTCGGCGCGCGTAATTTCCACTTGCGGCGCCGCCTTGGATTTGACGCGCATTTTGGCTTCGTCCAACTGCCGCAGAGCGATTTGATATTGCTGCTGGCTGACTTGCAAGGCCTGGGATGCGCCAAACACTTTCCAATAGGCGCGGTCCGCTTCGGCGAGAATGCGGATCGCCTGCAACTTGGTTTGGGCGTCGGCCATTTTTTCTTGCAGACGCGCCACTCGAATCGAATGGGTATTAGCTCTCAAGCCCGCATTGCGCAGCAAGGGCTGACTCAGAGAGAATTGCAGATCCGTTTCGAAAGCGGGATTCAATAGGCTGTATTGGTTATTCGTTTCGTAACGCCCGCTGGGTTGGCCGATCTCGATTTTACCGCCTGTGGGCAGCGGCTGGCGGATGCCAAGTTCATATTGCAGCATCGTGGATTTCGATCCCTCCAATTGTGAAGAAGCGGGCGATTGGGAATCGGAATATTGAACGCCGCCAGAGAACGCCGCTTCGAACTTGGCGCGTTCTTCCATCCACTTTTCCCGCGCTAGCGAAGGATTGACCAGTTCCACTTTCAAATCCAGATTGTTGGCCAGAGCCGCCGCGCGCACGTCCGCCAAGCTTAATTCCACAATCGCGCTCTGCGATTCCCTCTCCATCGCTTCCTCTTTTTGCCGCCGGGTTCCCTCCTCGATCGTTATCGGCTTATCTTGAGAAAACGATTCGAGAGAAACGCTTTCGATTTTATTGGCGTCTACATTCAACATGGCTTGATGTTCCGGCCCCGTTTCGCGGATCAGGGAGGTCATGCAGCCTTGCAAAGCCGACAAAGCGATGAAAAGAGAGACAACAATTACGAAGGAACAAAAACAACGCTTATTGTTAATAAGATTCATGATGAATTCCTTGTTTAGATATTGAATAAAGAGAATCTTCTTGTCTTCTAATAAAAAAAAACTCGGATTATTCGCAGCGCAACGCTGACATGGGTTCGATCTTGGCGGCGCGGCGGGCGGGAATCCACGCGGCGAGGGCGGCGAGGGCGAGAAGAGAAATCGCGGCGGATGCTAACGTAAAGGGATCGTAAGGATCCACGCCGTACAACTGGCTGCGAATCAAGCGCGCGGCGGCCAAGGCGCCGAGTCCTCCAACAAACAAGCCAGCCGCCGTCATTGACAAGGCGTCGCGCAGAATAGGCCGCACGATGCGCCAGCGAGTCGCGCCCAGCGCCATGCGGATGCCGATTTCGCTAGTGCGGCGCGCTACATTGTAAGCCATCAAACCGTATAATCCGATGCACGACAGCAACACCGCCAAGAGCGCAAGCGAACTGCACAAAATGGCGAACATCCATTCCTGCGCGATCTTTTCGTCGCGCACCGCGAGTTGCGTCGTCATTTTGATAATAGGAACATTGGGATCGATTGCGCCCAACGCGCGGCGCGCGGCGCTCATCATCGCCGCTGGCGGCAGCGCCGTTCTCACCGCGAAAAAACCTTCGCGAATACTGTTTTGACGAAACGTGAAATAAACGGTTGGCGGAACCTCTCCCTTAATGTCCGTATATTTGGCGTCGCCGCATACGCCCACAATCCGCCAGTCGGTATTGTCGTTTACTCTGAGAATCTGCCCGATGGGGTATGCGTCAGGCAGGTACTTATGGACAAAAGTTTCGTTAACGATTACAACTTTGGGTGCGCCATCGCTGTCGGCGGCGGTGAACTCTCGTCCAATCCGTAAAGGGATGCCCATAGCGGCGAAAAACGATTCGCTTATACAGAGCTTATGGGCTTTAGGTTCTGATCCGTCTTTCGCGGGATGGTCAGGCAGGGTAAAGAAATTGCCGCCGGTCATCCAACCGCCCAACATAGCGAATTGCGTAATCGCCGCCGAGCGCGCGCCGGGAATCGCCGCCAAGGATTCCTGCGCTTTTTCGAAGTAAGACGCAGTCTGTGCGCCCTGGTAACCGGCGCTGCCGGGACTGACTTGCAATAGCAGCAAATTCTCCGCATTGAATCCCGGATCGATGCGAACAAGATTGATGATCGTCCGGACATAAAGCCCCGCTCCAGCCAATAACAGCAAAGAAATGGCAACTTGCGCGACGATTAGCAGCCGTCCCGTCCGCAATCGCGAGGAACCAAGAGCGGCGCGGTTTTTAAGGCTATCCATCGGATGCGCCAACGCCGCTTGCAAGGCGGGAAGCAAACCCGTCAACATAGCCGTCGCAAAAGTCGCCGCTAACGCGAATCCCAATACGTTGAGATCAAGAGGCGCGTCGTAATGCAATCCATTCGGCGAACCTGCCAATAGACGGGAGATCGCGTCTCTTCCCCAAAGAGCCAACAGAACGCCAAGACCAGCGCCGAGCAGCGAAAGCAACAGGCTTTCCGTAAGCGTTTGCCGGACGAGCCGCCAACGCTTGGCGCCGATAGCGGCGCGTATGGCGAACTCATGCGTCCGAGCGGCGCCCCGCGCTATCGATAGTCCCGCAATGTTGGCGCAAGCGGCTAGGAGTACTAAACTGACTACGCCGAAAAGAACCATCAATGGCTTGCGGTAGAAATCGCGTTGAAATGATGGACCAGCGCGGCCATTGTCAATAAGGACCTTAGTATCTTTTATGATATCTTCCGTCGCATGGGCGAAGGCGGCGTCGAACGCCGCTTGCAACTGCGTATCGCTGACGCCGGATTTCTTTCGCGCCATGAGATGCACCCACCAGTCTTGGGATTCCTTTGACCTCCAACCGGATAGGGGATTCGAAGCGGCGTCCATTGGGACGTAGAATTCCGTCTTGCCGCCGGTTTCTATTCCGGGAAAACCTTGCGGAAGGATGCCTATGACAGTAAATGGCTGTCCATTCAGTGTGACGGATTGGCCGAGCGCGTTGGGATCGAGGTCGAATTGCCGCTCCCACCACGAATAAGTAATAACAACTCCATTTCCTTCGTCTGCGGATTTTTCTCCCGGCTCGAATAATCGCCCTATGAGCGGACGCGCTTGCAGTCCGGAGAAAAAGTTATCCGATACCATCAATCCCTCGGAACTAAACGCCTCGCGCCGGGCGCGGACTGTGATGTTTCCCAACTCAGCATAACCGAAAATTTCCGCCTGTTCGGCGCACTGTTCTCTAAGATTGATATAAACGGGATAGGAAACGGAATCGGCTTTATGGCGATTGGGACCATCATCCAGCCAGCATCCCGAAAAATTGCCGAACTTTGGATCGGCGCCGGACCATTTAATGACGCGCAATTCCTGCGGATTAGGAACTGGCAGCGAACTTAGCAGAACGGCGTTCACCAGCGAGAAAACCGCCGTGCTGGCACCGATGCCCAATGCTAACGACAAAACCGCCACGGATGTAAAGACGAGATTCTTTGTCAATACGCGGAATCCGAATCTAATATCTTGAAGAAAAGCATTCATTATCTAATCTCCTAATTGCCCGTTGTTGCCGCTCGTCATTTGTTTTTGCCTTACTCGCATCGCATCGCCGTCATCGGATCGACTCTCGCTGCGCGGCGGGCGGGAATCCACGCCGAGAGAATCGCGACGACAAGAAATAGCGCTGCGCCTCCTATCAGCGTTGCGGGATCGTAAGGCTCAATACCGTAAAGGAAGCTGCGGATGAGATGCGCCAAGCCATACGCAACGGGTATGCAAACAATGACGCCCAGGAAGGCCAGCCAAAAGGCTTCGCGAACAATGGGCATCGCCACGTCGCGCGGACGAGCGCCGAGCGCCATGCGGATTCCAATCTCGATGGTGCGTCGTTTCACGGTGTAGGCCATCAGACCGTAAAGGCCAATACAAGAGAGCAACATCGCCAGTACTGCCAAAAAACCACATAAGGAAGCGAATAAGCGCTCCTGAACGATGGATCTCTCAAGATTTTGTTGCTGAGTACTAATCTGTGTGATTGGAATGGTGGGATCGATCACGGACACAATCTTGCGAATGGCGGGAACCAATGAAAGCGGCGGCAACACCGATCGCACTTCAAAAAACATCGCGCCGGCTTTCCTCGATTTCTGTTGGTAAGCCAGGTACATGGTTGCAGGTGTTTTATCCCTCAGATTTTGGTATTTGGCGTCGCTGCAAACTCCCACAATCCGGTATTCCGTCGAACCGGATTTAACAGCCTGCCCGATCGGATTGACGCCCGGCAGGAATGAATTCACAAACATCTCGTTCACGATCGCAACCAGAGACTCGGTTTGTGAATCGTTTGGATTGAAATCGCGTCCGAGCACGAGGTTCATACCCAGAGTTGAAAAAAAAGAATCGCTCACGAATAACCGATTCGTCTGATACGAAGCATCGGGAGTTTCAGAATTCCCTGGAAGAGTAACGCTGGTGGCCGACATTCCGCCGCTGAGCAATGCCAGATCGGAGAGAGCCACCGATTGAACGCCGGGAATGGCAGCCACCGATTGCCGCACGTTCCCAAAAAACTCCATCGATTTTTGGTCGTCGTATCCCGATTGCCCGGCATCCAAACGGAATAAAAGCAAATTTTTTGGATTAAAACCGGGATCGACAGAACTGAGATTAGCGAAACTCCGTATCATCAGTCCAGCGCCCACAACAAGCAGCAGTGAGAGACCCACCTGGGCGGATACCAACAGTTTTCCCAATCGAAGACGCGGCGAAACCATGGCCGCTCGATCTTTCAATCCGGCGGCGGGATTGACGCGGGAAACACGAAACGCAGGTAGCAAACCGGATAAAACTGCCGTAAAAACGGAGAGTCCGAGAGTGAATGCCAATACATTGGCGTCGGTTCTCGCATCGATATGAAGGTTATCCATATAACTAATAAAAAATCCCAACAAAGCCGATTTGCTCCACTCGGCGAAGATCAATCCAACGGCGGCGCCGGTCAACGAAAGAAGCAGACTTTCGGTCAGCGATTGCCGGATGAGACGCCAGCGTCCCGCGCCGATCGCGGTGCGAATCGCCATTTCGTGCTGCCGGGAGACGCCGCGCACGAGCAGGAGGCTGGCGATATTGGCGCAGGTGATCAGAAGAACCAATCCGACGACGGCCAGAAGCGCCCATAGGGGTTGAGCCATGCTTTGGCGTTGAATTAATGGCCCGCGGCTTCCGTCTTCCAGCATGATACTCGGCTGTTCCATTTTCGTGGTCGATACGGCTAATATCTGCCGGAAGAGAACCTCTAAAGAGGCTTGAGCCTGCGATTCGTTCGCGTCCGGCGCGAGCCGAGCCATGATCTGAATCCACCAGTGAATGGTGGATTCCAAGGGAAAATTCGCGGTTAATTGAGGCTGGGTGGAGAGCGGAACATAAAATTCGGTCGGATCGCCCGGTATGAGTCCTACAAAATCTTTAGGTAGAACGCCAATGATAGTGAATGGATTTTTGTTGATCTGCATTGTCTGCCCCAACGCGGTGGGATCGAGATCGAAATGTTGTTCCCACCACCGATAGGTAATCACAACCACGGGGGCAGCTCCGATCCGGTCGTCTTCAGGCGTAATCGTTCGGCCGATCAAGGTACGCCTCCCGTACCCGGTAAAAAAATTGCCTGAAACCATCATTCCTTCGGTTACGGACGATTCGTTACGCGTGTGGAGAGTCATGCTATAAAGAGGGAAATAGGCGAAAACCTCCGCAAAACCGGCTCCGCGTTCGCGAAAACTGCGATAGGCTGGATAGGGAAACGATCCCGCATATCTCATTCCCGTAGAGGTCTCTCCCATCCCGGCGCCCATGTAATGATTCATTTCAGGATTGCGCCCCATCCAGTTGATCGACCGTAGTTCGTGCGGATTGGGCACAGGCAGGGAACGCAGCAAGACGGCGTTGAGTACGCTGAAAATCGCCGTATTGATTCCAATGCCCAGCGCGAGAATCGAAACGGCTACAATCGCGAAGCCGGGATTCTTGACGAACATCCGCAGGCCATAGCGCAAGTCTTGAAAGACAGTGACGAGCGACAAGTGACAAGCGACGAGAATTTTTGTCTTCATAATAATGGCTCCGATGCGCATTTATTCGATAAATCGATTTCGATTTTATTGGCAATTGTCAATCAATTTTCTTCGTAGGGCGTTTTATATTTTCTTAAGCAAATCGTAAGATAGGTCACACCGTTCGACGTATCGATTTTTATATCGCTTAACAACCGATGGGTCAAAAAACGCGACCCATCTTATTTTCAGTCTTTGGGGCGCCCCATTCATCATTCATCATTCATCACTCGTTACTGCCTTATTCGCATCGCAGCGTTACCATCGGATCGGTCTTGGCCGCTTTGCGGGCGGGAATGTAGCAGGCTAGCATAGCGACCAAGAGAAGAACGATCGCCGCGAAAATGTAAGTTAAGGGATCGGCGGCGTCGATTCGATAGAGCATTCCTCTCATCAATCGGGTGGCGGCGAATCCTCCCGCGAGGCCGATGGTCAATCCAACGCATGTCAAGAAAAATCCCTTTTTTACGATCATTTTTAAAATATCGGGAACTTGCGCTCCCAACGCCATGCGGATGCCGATTTCGTGAGTACGCTCTTGAACGGAAAAAGCCATCACGCCGTATATCCCTATAATGGCAAGAAGCAGCGCCACGCCCGCCATAGCGGATAAGAGAATCATGCAAAAACGCTGAACGGAGACGGAAGCGCCGACGATCTGGTTCATTGTCCGAATCCATAAAATCGGCTGATTGGGATCGGCGTCCCAAATTTCCCGGCGCAAGGCGGACGCGAGGGCAAGGGGTTCGCCCTTCACCCGCGCCACGAGGGTCATCATCAACCAGCTGTCTTGATTAACGGGAATATACGTGAAGGGAGTAAAGACTTCATCGTTTAAGGAGCGCAATTTCACGTCGCCCACGACGCCGACGATTTCTTTCAATTGGCCGCCTTGCTCGATGCGCATTCCAATAGGCTCTTCTTTGGGCAGAAATCGACGCACGAACTCTTCGTTGACAATCGTCACGATTTTGTTGTTTTCTTTATCGTCATCGGTGAAAAAGCGCCCTTTAATCAATGGGATGTTCATTGTCTTGAAATAATCGGGAGTAATCGTGCGATATTCCGCCGTAATGAATTCGCCAACCGGCCGCGGACGTCCTTCGATGATGAAACTGTTATTGGAGTTATACGGCGTCAATGGATGCATGTTGATCGCAGCGGCCGATTCGACGCCGGGAAGCGCGGCGATGCGCTCGACGATCCGATTGAAAAAACGGGCGCGGCTTCGCCAGTCTTGATTCATGGGAGTGGAGGGACGTTCGATTTGCGCGGCCAGGACATGATTCGGATCGAAGCCGAGCGTGGCGTTTTGCAGATTGTAGAAGCTCGCGATCAGGAGTCCCGCTCCCATCAGGAGAATCAAAGCCAAAGCGATTTCCGCAATGACTAAGCCGCCGAGGATGCGATGACGGGACGAACCGGAAGACGATCCGCGTCCGCCTTCCTTTAGTATCTCGTTGATTTTCGATTTGGAAATCTGCCAGGCGGGAACCACTCCGAACAAGAGACCCGTCATCAAGGAGAGAACTAGCGTGAATCCCATGATCGCGGGATCGATGCCAATTTCATCGAAGCCTGGAATGCCCACGCCTCCCGTTTCCACGCCGCGAGGAGCGATAAAGCGCAGCGCATCCAATCCCCATAATGCGAACATCAATCCCAGACATCCGCCGAAAAGCGACAACACTACGCTCTCGGTCAGCGCCTGGCGGAAGATGCGCCATCGCCCCGCGCCCAACGCCGTGCGGATGGCGATCTCTTTACTGCGGGAACCAGCCTTGGCCAATAACAGGTTGGCGACGTTGACGCAGGCGATCAATAGCAGAAAACCGACTGCGCCATAGAGAATAAGAAACGCCGTCTTGATTTCTCGAACCAGCATTTCTTTGAGCGGTTGAACAATGACGCCTTTGTTTTTGTTGGAATCGACGTATTTCTCTTCCAAACGGTTGGCGATCAAACTCATTTCCGCCTGCGCTTGGTCGAGAGAAGCTCCTTCTTTCAACCGGCCCAGTATGCCCAAGGAATGGCTGCCGCGATTGCGGTTGAGGTCTTCCTTTTTGAAAGGAACGAAAAGTTGCGCCATCTCCTCGATAAAACCCATCATTGGCGGCGCCACGCCGATCACCGTCCACGGTTCTTCCCCCAACGCGATCTTCTTGCCGACAATATTGGGATCGGAAGCAAAAAGATTTTTCCAAAGCCGGTCGCTCAAAACCGCGACTCGCTCTTTTCCCCCTTCCGATTCTTCAGGAAGAAATCCCCGTCCCAACGCGGGAGTGCCGCCGATGGCGTCGAAGAAATTCGTCGTCGCCCGTATGCCGAGCAAGGCTTTCGGCTCGCCCATGCCGGTCAAACTGAATTTGCAATCCGTCTGCATCGCGCACAATTCTTGAAAGACCGTGTTCTGTTCCACCCAGTCGAGGTAATCCGGTCCGGAACTGTTGCCCTGACCGCCGCCGCGCCATGTGGTTTGCACCCACATGATTTCTTCCGGTTGCGGAAAAGGCAGCGGGCTGAGCAGAACGCTGTAAATCAAGCTGAAAAGCGCCGTATTCGCTCCGATGCCAATCGCCAGCGCCAACGCCGCAAAGATGGAAACGTTGGGATTCTTCAACAACATGCGAAAGCCGAAACGGATGTCTTGGATTAGCGATGTCATTTATATACGCTCCATTATCAAAAATAAATTTACTCGCACCGCAGCGCAGTCATGGGATCGACTCTCGCGGCGCGGCGTGCGGGGAGGTAACAGGCTAGAAGCGTGACGCCGTTCAAAACCACAAAAACTACAAAATAGGTTATCGGATCCATCGGTGTTATTCCATAAAGCATGTTTGAAATTACGCGCGTGATTGCAAACGCACCCAGTAGACCAAGCCCAACACCGATCAGAGTGGGCTTCATTACCTGTCTGACGACCATTTTCATAATTTCGTTTCTAGTAGCGCCCAGGGCCATGCGGATTCCGATCTCCTGGGTGTGTTGGGAGACGAAAAAAGCGATCAAACCGTATATGCCGATCGATGCCAATAACAAAGCCGTTAAAGCGGGGACGCCCAAGAAAATCATAGTAAGACGCTGAGGAGAGATCATACTATAAAACTGCTCGTATAAGGTTCTGATAGAGTTGATCACGACATTGCTATCCACAGTTGCAACCTCTTTTTTTATGGAAGATATCATGGAACCTGGATCAAAATTCGTTCGGATAAACAGAGTCATATCAAAAATAAAACCCGATTGAAGGTAGGGAATATAAACTTCTGGATCACCTGGTTTACCTCTCCCAATATGTTTCACATCACCCACTACGCCGACAATCTCGCGGGCAATAGACGTCGGTTTCTTACTCGATTTGGATTGATCCTTGGAACTGTTATTCGATTTACGATCGCTGAATGTGATGTAGCGTCCAATGGGACTTTCATTTGGCCAAAAGCGTCGCATCATTGATTGATTGATGATCACCACCGGCGAAGCGGCAGCAGTATCCTGATCCGTGAAATGCCTGCCTTGGATCAACGGAGTTTTTAACGCGCGAAAATAATCGGGAAAGAGTTCCCAATATGGTATCCAAAAATGATCGCGGTCGGGCAAACTTTTATCAAAATCGGATAACTCGTTGTAGGTGGTATTGGTATAGCCATCGATCTTACATGGCTTCATGTTGCCCGTTCCGCCAAGAGGAGAAGAATTGGCGGCGCTGACCACCTGCGTTCCGGGCAGATTCTTGATGCGGTCCTGGACTTCCTGAAAAAACGCCAGACAACGTTGCGGCTGGGAATAGGGCGGTTTTAACCAATCCAACTCAATCCTCGCCGTGATGACATTTTCCCGGTCGTATCCAGGATCGATCGTCAGAAGACCTAAATATCTATGAATCGTCAATCCCGCTGCAATCAACAGAACGAACGCTATCGCGATTTGCGATGTAACAAGATAATTGAGCAATCCATAGGAACGAAATCCGCCGCTCAATCTTCGGCTTCCTTCTTTTAATGTTTCCGTTAGGTTTGTTTTCACGCCAACCAGCGCAGGCGTTAAACCAAAAAGCAAACCTGTCATTAGGGATATCAATAATGCGAATAAAAGAACTCGAGTATCGATAGCGACGTCCGCATACCAGGGTATATAGTAGGGTTTAAGCAGAACAAGAGAATCTATGCTCCAAACGGTTAAAAAAACGCCCAAAACGCCTCCGAATCCGGCCAATAAAACGCTCTCGACGAGTAGTTGTTGAAATATTCGCAAACGCCCTGCGCCTACTGCGCTGCGGATGGCGATTTCCTTTTGGCGCGACGAGACTTTGGCTAACAATAAATTCGCAGCATTGATGCAGGCCACAAGCAATACCAAACCGGCGATCGCCTGAAGAACAAAAAATAGTTCTTTTCGAAAGATCTCCAATGCGAGGCGGGCATAAACCTCATTCAGAGATAGTACCGAAAAATGGACTCCTTTATTTGAGTCTGGATAAGCTTGCTCCAGATGTTCGGCAATGAGATTCAGGTCTTCTTGCGCCCGTATTCTTGCAATCCCTGGCTTAAGGCGTCCAACGGTTGCAAGAAACCTTTTTCCGCGATTGACCGTATCCATTCCTGGAAGACATGATAAGGGGATCCACAAGGAGTTTTGGCGAGTAAACTCAAAACGAAAATTCGGCGGCGTGATCCCTACCACTGTAAAAGGCTGGTTATCGATGAAGATGGATTGACCAAGGATATTGGGATCGGAGGAAAAACGATTCATCCAATAATCATGGTTTAAAATCACTACAGGCTTCCCGCCCGGTTGGTGTTCATCAGGAAGAAAAGTACGTCCCAATATGGGTTTGACGCCCAACGTCGAGAAGAAATCGGAAGAAATGTAAATGGCGTTGATGCGCTCCATGCTGTCGCCAGTCCGCACCTGACGCCATTCCGCACCATAGTAGACCGCGAATCCCTCGAAAACTTGGTTCTGATCACACAAATCGGCAAAATTGGGATACGAAACGCTGGTTCTGGAATTGTTCTCTTCGATTTTTGTTTGGTAAACGCGTACGAGCCGATGGGCATCGTTATAAGGCAGTGGACGTAACAGAACGGCATTGATAACACTAAAAATGACCGTGTTCGCAGCAATGCCAATTCCCAATAGAACGGCAATCGTCAATGTCAGCCGCTTATTTTTGATTAACATGCGCAAGCCGAAACGGATATCCTGGATCAATGACGTCATTTGTTATGCTCCATTTCAATAAAAAGAATTCACTCGCACCTCAGCGCGATCATGGGATCGACGTTGGCCGCGCGGCGCGCGGGAATCAGTGCGGCGAGCGCGGCTATTATAAAAATGGCTAAGATGGCTATCGCGAATGTCATAGGATCCGTGGAAGCAACGCCATACAATTGGCTTTGGATCAGCCTCGTAATTCCCAAAGCGCCTAGTCCGCCCAAAAGAGCGCCCGCCATGGCCATTAGCAAGGCGTCGCGCAGAATCGGCCAGAAGATGCGACGGCCCGTCGCTCCCAACGCCATGCGGATGCCTATTTCGTTCGTACGTTGAGAAACGTTGTACGCCATTAGACCGTACAAGCCTATGCAAGCCAGCATGACAGCTAATATAGCGAGAGCGCTGCACAGAATGGCGAACATCCATTCTGAAGAAATCAATTTATCGCGTAATTGTTTTTGAGTGGCGATTCGTAGAATGGGAACATTGGGATCGACGGCCGCCATTGTTCTGCGAACGCCGTTAACAATCGTCGAAGGGGTGAGATTGGAATTGATCGCGATAAAGGCGCTATGCTCCCTTCGAAAGATGCTATCTTGGCGGCATGGAAAATAGACGGTGGGCGGAATTTCTTGCTTAATATTGTTATATTTGGCATCGGCGCAAACGCCAACGATTTGCCAATCCGTATCCTTCACACGGAGAATCTGGCCGATGGGATAGACATCCGGCAAGTATTGTTGGACAAAGGTTTCGTTGACTACGACTATTTTAGGAGCGTTGGCCGTATCGGCGGCGGTAAACACTCGTCCCACTCGCAAAGGAATATCCATCGTCGTAAAAAACGTTTCGCCTACTGTCAGCCGATAGGGCATTGAACCTTGAGCATTGGGGTGATCAGGCAATGTAAAAAAGTGGCCATTAGTGCACCAGCCAGTCAATAAAGCCAGATGGGAGAGCGCAGTCGAGCGAACGCCGGGAATAGCCGCCAGTGCGGATTGCGTTCGATCGAAATATTCCTCGATCTCTTGTCCCTGATAACCGGCTTTTCCTGGATTTACTTCTAGCCACAACAATTTCTCCATTGCAAATCCCGGATCGATCATTACGATGTTCACTAATGTACGAACATACAGTCCTGCGCCGGTCAATAACAATAATGAAAATGCCATTTGAGCGATCACGAGCGTTTTCCCGCTGCGCAAGCGATTTGTTCCCAGAACGGCGTGGGATTTGAGTCCCGGCAAAGGATCTCTATAAGCGGCGCGCAACGCGGGAAGCAGACCTGATATCAATGCTGTCGCTACGGAAACGGCGAGAACGAAACCCAGCACGCGAAGATCGAGCGAAGTATCGTAACGAAGTCCATCCGGCTTACCGGTAAGGAGGCGAGCCACCAAATCTTTTCCCCAAAGCGCAAACAACAATCCAAAACCGGAGCCGATCATGCAAAGCAATACGTTTTCCGTCAGGGTTTGGCGAATCATTCGCCAGCGTCCCGCGCCTACGGCGGCGCGTACGGAAAATTCATGTTGCCGGGCGGCGCCTCGCGCCAGCAAAAGTCCGGCGAGGTTGGCGCAGACTACCAGCGCCACCACGCCCACTATGCCGAATAGCAACATCAAAGGTTTCTTATATTCGTCTTGCTCATAATCCCGCGCGCCCCGGCGGCCATCGTCCATGTAGATTTTGGTATTCGTCATCCACTGATCGGACGCATGGGCGAAAGCGACATCGAGCGACGCCTGCAATTGCGATTCCGAAACGCCGGGTTTTATTCTTGCAATAAGAGGAACCCACCAGCGGCCGGGATTGGCTAATTGGCAGTCGGACCTAAGTTGCGGTTGAGCGGCCATGGAGACGTAAAACTCGAATTCGTTGCCGGGGCGTATGCTAGGAAATCCTCGTGGAAGGATGCCAATGACAGTGAAACTATGGCCGTCTATCGTGAGGGACTGGCCAAGCGCACTGGGATCGAGATCGAATTGCCGCTCCCACAAAGAATAAGAGATAATCGTCTCCAGCGCATCGCCCTCGGTAGATTCTCCCGGTATAAACAACCGCCCAATCAGCGGCCGCGCCTGCAAAGCCGAAAAGAAGTTGTCCGACGTCAACAATCCTTCGGCGCTGAACGCTTCGCGCCGAGCGCGGACTATTACCTTGTCCGTTTCTTTAAATCCAAATATATCCGCCTCCCCGGCGCATTGCTCTCGAAGGTTTTCAAAAACAGGATAGGAGAATCCGTCGCCAACCTCGCGGCCATCGCGTAGACTCCAACCTCCCGAGATGCCATTAAATTTCAGATCGTCCCCCGCCCATTGGATTGTGCGGAGTTCGTGCGGATTGGGAACCGGCAGCGAACGGAGGAGAATGGCGTTAATCAGCGAAAAAATCGAAGCGCTCGCGCCAATTCCCAATGCAAGCGATAGCGTCGCCACCGTCGTAAAACCCAAGTTCTTTGTCAACATCCTCAAGCCATAACGGATATCTTGCCATAACACCGACATCGCCCTTCTCCTTTTCATCCAGATACCGGTTTTATCCCCCAGCGAATTGTTTATCTACTCGATAGATAATGTAAATATATCATTCCATTGCTTAAGATGGATTTACTCGCACCGCAGCGCAATCATGGGATCGACGTTGGCCGCTTTGCGGGCGGGGATATAGCATGCCAATAGAGAGACGACTCCCAAAAGAATGGAAATGACAATGTAAGTTGCGGGATCGGCGGCGCCAATTCCATAGAGCGAACTGGCCAATACTCTTGTAACGGCGAAGGAGACGGCCAGGCCGATCGTCACGCCGATTAAAATCAATTTGAAACCCTGCCATACGACCATGCGCACGACGTCGTTCATCTGGGCGCCCAAGGCCATGCGTACGCCGATTTCATGAGTCCTCTGGCTGACGGAATAGGCGATAATTCCGTATATTCCCAGCGAAGAAAGTATCAGCGCCACCACGGAAACCATGGAAACGAGAATCATGCGAAAACGTTCCATAATCATCGTATCGGTAATCAACCGATCCATGCTGCGGAGATTTTGGATGGGCATGTCGGGATCGATCGCCCGGATTTGTTGCCGTACCGCCGGAGCGAGCTTGTAAGGATCGCCTTTCGTACGAATGGCGAAACAGATCGAACCTCCGGGACGATGCAGGAAAGGCGTAAAAATCGCCGGACGGAATTCGCTCGTCATGCCGTATTCTTTGACGTTGCCGACGACGCCGACGATTTCGTAGGGGTGGGAATCCCAATCGGGAATCGTTAGGTATTTCCCGATAGGATCGCCGCCATTCTCGATGCGCCGCGCCAAAAACTCATTGATAATAATCCGGCGGCTTTCCGAATTTTCGTCATCCGGCGAAAAAAATCGGCCTTTCAACAAAGAAATTTTCATGGCTTGGAAATAGGCGGGATTGATTTGGCGGATTTCCGCCGTTTGTACATCTCGCGAATCCCCCGATTCCCGGCCCGGAATTTCGTAAACCGCGCTCGTTCCCCAGGTCAAAGGCAAAATGCTGGTAACTCCGGCCGACTCCGCGCCGGGAATCTTTTCGATGCGTTCGATGGCGTTTCTGTAGAAGGCTGTTTTTTGATGGTCTTCTTTATATTTGCTATTGGTGAGAGGGAGATGGAATGTAAGAAGATTATCCGAATCGAAACCAATATCGATATGTTGGAGACGGGCGAAACTATTGACTAACAATCCCGCGCCAATCAATAGAATCAAAGATAAAGCGATTTCGCTTACGACCAGATAACGCAGAATGCGCCCGCTCTTCGTTCGTCCAACTGAACCGCGTCCTCCTTCGTTCAAAGTTTCCACGATGTTGGTTTTGGAGGTTTGCAGCGCCGGAGCCAGACCAAACAACAATCCCGTCAGAATGGAGACGGCGAATGTAAATCCTAACACATTAATATCAATGCCGGCGCGCAGGATAAATGGCGCAAGCCCGGGAGGCAGAAGACCAACCATCAGATCCAATCCCCACAGCGTCAACATCAATCCGCCAATTCCGCCCAAGCAAGAGAGAATGACGCTTTCCGTCAATATTTGACGTATGATGCGAAAACGGCTGGCGCCAAGAGAGGTGCGAATGGCGATTTCTTTCTGCCGGATTCCGGCGCGAGCCAGGAGCAGGCTGGCGACGATCGAACAGGCCAACAAAAGCACGAAGCCCACTGCGCCATGAAGAACGATTAACGTCTGCGTCATCAGACGCACCAAGCGATCGATCATCGGTTCGACAAATAGATGGTATTTTTGGTTAGCTTCGGGATACTCCTTTTCGAGATTTTTGGAGATCACATCGATTTCGGCGCGGGCTTGTTGCAAAGAAACGCCTTCCTTCAACATAGCGACCGCGTTGTAATAACGGTTGTTGCGATTTTCTTTTACGCGATCGCTTGGTAAGGGAAGCCACATTTTCGCTTCGCCTTCCAAAAAACCCATTTCCGATGGCAGCACTCCTAGAACGGTATACGGCGTTCCATCCAAAAAAATCTTGCGGTTCAGTATATCCTTGTCTCCGCCGAAATGTTCTTTCCAATAACCGTACCCTAATAATACGACTCGTTCCTTTCCTGGCTGTTCTTCTTCGGCGGAAAAGGGCCTGCCGAGAGTCATTGACAGCGTACCGGTCGTCCGAAATATTTCTGCTGTCATCATATAAACGGAAATTCTCTCCGGCTCGCCATCTCCCGTCAGGTTATACCAATTCACCGTAACGAGAGCGAGCGAATCGAAAGACTGGCTTTGTCGCTTCAAATCCAAGTAATTCGGTCCGGATATGGCGGTGCTGTTGACATCCTCGCCTTCTTGAATTTCGCAAACGCGCATCATCCGCTCCAGATGGGGAAACGGCATGGGACTCAACATGATGGAATTCACTAAGCTGAAAATCGTCGAATTCGCGCCAATGCCGATCGTCAACGCCAAAACCGCCAACAGCGTAATCCACCGGTTTTTGACTAACATTCGGATGCCGAAACGAACGTCTTGCAAAAATGTTGACATGTTTTCGATTCCATATTTTCTATTTTCTTTGCCCATCGCCGTTCCGCCAGCGAAGGGATTTTACAACGCCTCTATGGCAGCAGGTTTTGCGGATTCGCCGAACGAATCGTGCAGTTCTTCTTCCACGATTTGGCCGTCGAAGAGATGAACGCTGCGGTCGGCGTGCTGCGCGTAGCGCGGATCGTGGGTTACCATGCAAATGGTCGCGCCTTCGCGGTGCAGGTCGCGCAGCAGTTCCATAACTACTTCGCCGTTATGGGAATCGAGGTTGCCCGTCGGTTCGTCCGCCAACAGGATCGAGGGTTCTCCCGCTACGGCGCGGGCGACGGCGACGCGCTGCTGCTGGCCGCCGGAAAGCTGGGCGGGGTAGTGCTTCATGCGATGCGACATGCCTACTTTCTCCAGCGCCTCGATAGTCCGTTTTTTCCGTTCCGCCGCCGTCATCCCGCGATAGGTCAAAGGCAGTTCGACGTTTTCGTACACCGTCAAATCGCCGATCAAGTTGAAACTTTGGAAAATGAAGCCGATTTCCTTGTTGCGGATGCGGGCGCGCTGGCTCAAAGAGAGTTCGGAGGCGTTGGTCCCGTTCAAAATGTAAGTTCCATCGGACGGCGCATCCAGCAGGCCCATAATGGAAAGCAGCGTCGATTTCCCGCAGCCCGAAGGTCCGGCGATGGCGATGTAATCGCCCTTGTCGATCGTTAAATGTATGTTTGTCAAAGCATGAGTTTCCACTTCTTCGGTGACGAAGACCTTGCGGATGTCGGTCATTTGAATAAGACCGGAATTGTGACTCATGGCGCCTCTCCTTTACCGTTTGGCTATTGCTTTTTCGTTTATAAGTTTTCTAGTAATTTAATAACTCATGTTACGCAATCCCATTCCCTCGCCCTCTGGGAGAGGGTTAGGGTGTGGGCTTTTAATCTGTGTAGGGTGGGCTCAAAGCGAAGCGTAGCCCATCATTCTCCTACTAAAAATTCACGTCGCTCCGTTATCGTGATCCAACCGCTTCCTTACATTCGCCGGAATGAATATCGCCCGCGACGACGCCGTCTTGCAACTGGATAATTCGATGGCCGTAGGCCGCGTTTTTTTCGGAATGGGTAACCTGAACGATGGTAGTCCCTTCTCTATTCAGTTTGGCGAATAATTCCATAATTTCCTCGCCTTGCTTGGAATGCAGATTTCCCGTCGGTTCGTCGGCGAGGATTAGTTTAGGATTGGCGACGACGGCGCGGGCGACGGCCACTAGTTGCTGCTGCCCGCCGGAAAGCTGGCTGGGGTATAAATCCTTCTTTCCCACGATCTGGAAGCGGTCCAAGGCGTCGCAGACGATGGAGGCGCGTTCGGATGCCTTGATGTTGCGATAAGAAAGCGGCGTATCGAGATTTTCATACACGGTCAGCGAATCGAGCAGATGGAAACTCTGAAAGACGAAGCCGATGGTTTGTTTGTTCAATTCGTTGCGCTCTTTGGGCTGGAGTTTATGAACCGGTTTGCCCATAAGGTAATATTCGCCGTTCCACTCGCCATCGAGCAGACCCAGGATATGCAGCAGCGTCGATTTGCCCGCGCCCGAAGGCCCCATGATCGTTACGAATTCGCCGGGCTGAATATCCAGGCTGATATCTTGTAAAACGTATGTTTTTCCCGCTTTGTTTTGATAGTACTTTTCAACGCCATGCAGGTGGATCAACATCGAATCGTCCGGCGCCAATTCGCGAAAATGCACTTGAGATTCCGGTTGGATTGTTTTTTTGAAGAACATATTTTTATCCTATCGATATAGATACGAAGATTTGTTTGGATTTATTTCGAATGGTTCATCTTAATCGGACGCGATCTTCTTTATCGTACTCTTTCATATCCGACAGAATTATACGGTCGCCTTCTTTCAGACCTTCCAAAATCTCGACGGTATTGACGGAATTGCGGCCCAGCTGAACTCGCGTCCGCTGCGCTTCAGGACGTTCGGGATCGAGTTTGAAGACGCTGATGGCGGCGTTGGTTTGAGCGAAGACGGGTCGTCCAACATACAAAATATTCGTCATTTTCTCGATTTCAATATATCCGTCCAGCGTTTGGTCCGGGCGCGCGCCCGCCGGAAGCGAATCGTCCAAAGCCACGTCTACGTTGACCGTTCCTTCCTGAACCGAGGGATCGATGCGGATGACATGCCCCTTCAAGATGGAACTGCGCAGATCGATTTTCGCCGGAAGACCGATTTTCACTTCCCGCGCCTGGTTTTGTTCGATGCGCAGCACTGCTTTCAGCTTCGTAGGATCGGAGACCTTGGCTAAGTTTGTTGACGGAGTTACTTGATGGCCTTCTTCCACCAGCATCTGCTCCAACACGCCGCCGAATCCCGCTTTTACCTGGAGCGATTGGACCTGCCGTTCTTTCAGCGCCAGGTAAGCGCTGGCTTGTTCCACTAGCGCTTGAGACACTTCCAGTTCTTTTTTGGAAAGCCGCCGCTGAACGGTAATGCGCTTTTCCTCGATGATTTTCAACTTGGCCAACTCTTCCGCTCGCACTTTGGATACTTGCAATTGCAGATCGGAAATCAAACCGTTTTGGGCCAGTTCTTCATCCGCTTTGGCTTTGAGCTTGGCTTCGGCCAGGTTGGCTTCCATCTGTGCGGAAGAACTTTCCAGGTTCAGCAATTGGTTTTCCAACTCCACTTCTTTCGCCGCCAACCTGGATTCCTCCGACTGGAGTTTCAACTGAGCGTCATCCAAATCCAATTGCAATTCGGGATTGCTCAGTTCGATAATCACCGTTTCTTTCGTTACGAATGTTCCCGGCCGCACGAGTATATTTTCCACTCGCCCATTGGTTTCAGGCGCCACCCAGCGAATATCGGTGGGAACCAGGCTGCCCGGCCCCCGCACTTCACGCAGCATATCGCCGCGCTTCACGGCATCGATCCAGACGGTAGAGCGTTCCACCGTAGGCGCAGCCGGTTCCAAGCGGGAAAGAGCGGCGGTAACGCCGCCGATTACGATCAAGGTTAAGACAACGGCGAGAGTGCGCCGGATAATGCGTTTGCGTCTGGAAGATTCGCGAGGTATATCCATAATTCTCATCTCCTTCGATCACCGCTAAAAGGCAAGGATCGTTCCAATGGCGATAAGTTTAACGAATTCATCCTGTTCGATAATTCCTACCTTCGAAAACGAGAGGCAATTCCTAGCTGGCCATGTCCGATAACGGACAGGAAAACGTCCGGCGCCGGACGCTATTCGGAGAATCACGCAGTATAAATTAGGTTTACGAAAAGGAATGCGCATGACTTTACAGTATGGTTACCTTGCGAAAAAAACAGATTCGAATATATAAATATTCATTGTAAATCGAGCGCGCCGCCGGTATTTTTTATAATAAGAGCCTCTTGCAAAATTCCATTATTCCTCCCCCATGCTTGGGGGACGTTAGGAGGGGGTTGCTTTAAGTCTAATATAATCAACCCCCCTTAACTCTCCCCAAGCATGGGGGGAGAATTAAAAAAGCGGACCTTATCATTTTTGCAAGAGCCTCATAAAAGAAATCGCCGAATGATATTCTTGAAAAACGATATTCGATTTGGACAAAGGATGCTATTCAATGCAAATATCCGCTTCTATTAACGACTGGCGCCACACCCATGCGTTTGATGAAGGCAATCCCTTGGCCGAGAGAAACGCGCGTTGGGCTGTGGCGTTGACAACCGTAATGATGATCGCCGAGATTGCCGGGGGGTGGGCGTACAACTCGATGGCGGTGTTGGCGGACGGTTGGCATATGAGTTCCCACGCTTTGGCGCTCGGACTGTCGGTGTTGGCGTACGGGACCGCCCGCCGCTTTGCCCGCGACGAACGATTCGCCTTCGGCACATGGAAAATTGAGGCGCTTGGCGGATATACCAGCGCCGTCTTTCTCGCAGGCGTCGCCGGATTGATGCTCTATCAGTCCTTTGAGCGCCTGATCTCGCCGACGCCGATACAATATAACCAGGCCATTGCGATCGCCATATCCGGCCTGCTGGTCAATCTTGCCTGCGCGCAGATGCTCAAGGACGATCGTGAACTTCACCACGACCGCCATCATCGCGACATGAACCTACGTTCCGCCTATCTGCATGTCCTTGCCGACGCCTCCACATCGGCGCTTGCCATTTTGGCTCTGATCGGCGGCAAATTTTGGGGCGCCGATTGGCTCGATCCGGCCATGGGCATTGCGGGCGCCGTACTTGTCGCAGTATGGGCTTATGGATTGTTGCGCGATACCGGGCGCGTCCTGCTCGACGCCGAAATGGATGCTCCCGTCGTGGCCAAAATCCGGAAAGCCATCGACGCAAGATCGGAGAAGATCGACATCACGGACCTGCACGTATGGCGCGTCGGAAAAAGCAAGTATGCCTGCATCCTTTCGCTCGCCGTGACGGACGCCGCCGTTCCGGACGAATTCCGGCGGCTGCTAAGCATCCACGATGAACTGGCGCATGTCACCGTAGAAGTAAACCAACGCCAAGGATTGCAAAGCACATGACGGGCCGATCGCCCTATCGGCTTTGGCCCTCTCTATTCCTAACGCCCCTATCACCGGAACAATCCTCATCGCGATTTTAACGGTACAGAAATCAACCCGCCGTTGAAACGGCGGGCTATTATCGTTAGCCCCTTTAAAGGGGCATTCCGTTAATAAAAATATTCCACGAAGATTCGATTGCTTATCCGCCTAACTCATGATACTTTATTATGTCATCGAATTTCCGAAAAATGATAAACTCGTTAGGCGCATTGGCAGAAAACGAGAAGGAATAATGCTTTTTTTGCGAATCAATGACTATTGGGGAGAACGAAAATGTCCAATAAAGGTTTTACTCTCATCGAATTGCTGATCGTCGTGGCCATCATTGGCATCCTAGCCGCCATCGCCGTTCCCAATTTCTTGAACGCGCAAGTGCGGGCCAAAATATCCCGCGTCGTTTCCGAAGAGCGCTCCATCGCCGAAAGTTATCTTATGTATAGATTAGACCGAGGCGCCTATCCCCCGCACATTGACGGCGATCCCGCTCAGCACCGCTTCGTTACGACGCCTATTTCCTATCTCACGTCCTCCGTCGCCGACATCTTCGCCGATCCCAAACGCAAAGGCGAATGGCCTTGGCAATGCTGCACCGTGGGACAATATCACTGCGAACCCGCCTATTTCGCTTATAACAAAAACTCGAAAGATCCGGTGCGCAGCAACCGCCAAGCGGCGTATTTCGTTTTGAGCTACGGCCCCGACAAGGTTTTTGACGGAGAAACATACAACGCCACCAATGGCCTTACCAGTCCGGGAAACATCATCGCTCTCGTTGAAGGTCATTACAAGGACGGATTTCCCTATACCAAGGGGAATTACTGACTCTTGTTACGCATGAATGCCATTTTTCAAGGAATTTGCCGTCTTTACAATTCCTCTCCCAAGATGGGGAGAGGTTAGGTGAGGGTTGATTTGATTGAACTTATAACCCCTCACCCTAACCCTCTCCCAAAGGGCGAGGGAATAGAAATACGTAACATGCGTTATTAAGGTTATTTCTTCTCCACCCACTCCACGATGGAAAGAACCGCATTCGCCGCGTCGCGCTTATTTTGGGCGCGGATATACAGGCGGCCTAGAGCCGATTCATCCGACGAGACCGGGCATTCGAGCCATCGCCCTTCTTCGAAATGTTCGATGACGCCTAAGGAGGTTTTCCCTACCCAGACTTCCTGTTTACGCCCTCCTTTAAATTGATCGGCGTCGATGGCGTAGAGACGAACGGTTCCCACGGAGCGAGGGGGAACGGTCAATTCGATAATCAGCTCCTTGTCATCGGCGCGGCAATGGTAAACCGGAGGCCGGAAGCCGTCCCAGCTGTATCCTTTTTTCGTTTCCGCGCCGTAACCTTCTTCGGCGAAAATCACTTCTTTCTGCGGCCGGCCGCAAAGCATATAGATTTTCACGCCCTGGGTTCGCAGTTCTTCCTCCATTGGCAGTTTTTCCACGCTCGGCCACAGCGGATTTTCCGGCGCCGGGGCGCGTTCGGCGGCGGCGGGCAAGGGAGGCAGCGGCGCATGAGGTTCCCGTTGATACCAATAAACGACGGTGGAGAGTTGCAGCTCGTTTCCCGGCTTGGAAAACTCTTGGCGGAAAAAGGGATCTTCGTTTTCGCCGAAGCCGATCGTCAGGCGCAGCGAGCGATCGAACGAGATGGCATCGTTGAGAAAGAAACGATAAGCCATAGCGCCTTGGAGAAATTTACAATATCCCGTATAAGGAAATTGCACGTCCACGGGAGGAAAGCCCCAGCTAAAGCCAAAGGAATCTTCAATGCCTTGCAATTCGACGGACGGCTTCTCCTCACCGTCGATATAAAATTTCGCGTTCTCATCGACAGGATAGCCGGAGCGGCCAGGGCGGCGCACCGTGGCGTTCCAACCAATGAACTTCCCTCTTCCTTTCGCCTCCAATGCCAGATAATCCTCCTTCCCCAACAGCAATCCCTCCTGCCGCCAATAGGCGTGAAAGTAAGCGATATCGTCATCGATATTTTGATCGGTTCGGATCATCGCATAGCTGTAGCACGGCATGATTTTCCACAGTTCCTCGCCCGGCTCGACCGGTCCATCGTAGACCAACTCAATGCGGGCGGAGCGGCGGAACGGCATGGGAAAATAAGCGTTGAAGCCCCGCTGTTTATTCACCATTGCCGTATTGACTTCGTCCCGCGTTCCGGCGGGATCGCAAAAGAAATCCACCAACGGGACGTCGACGCTGGGTTCCGCTTCGCCGTCCCAATACATTTTCAACAAGAGGTCACGGTTCAATTTCAACGTCTGGGGCATGGCGAAATGGATCACGGTAATCGCCGCTGGACCAGTTGCGTCGACGACGGTTACCGTTTTCGAGGAATTGAACCGCGCCGTCAATGGAGTTTCGATCCATAAAGCGTTTTGCGCATACGTCTTGCCGGGGATCAACCGGGCCAGATCGAGAATTTCCGAGGCTTGGGTGGAAAGAGATTGAAAAAGAATGAATACGAGAATCCATCCGGTTAGGTTTTTCCTGTTCATCGCAATCCCTCCGTATGGCTTAATGGCATGTATAAATCCGAATGAAGTCGATTCCCTCTCCAAGTAATGATGGGTCAAAAAACGCGACCCATCCTACTTTTCCAAATCATTCCTTTTGGTTTAACTCTCCATAGCTCATCAGGCGGATGCTTCGTTTTTGGATAATGGACTTCACTTTCTCGCTGGTGAACGCCTTGGTAACGCCGTCGCGGTCGGCGGCTACGTTGCGGTAGCCTTCATGGCCGATGGAACGCATTTCCGGCGTATCCAGGCCGGGATGATCGATGAAAAGCCAAAGGCCAGGCTTTAGGTTTTCCAGTATCTTGCACAAGGCGGATTCTTTCTCCTGCGGCGTCATTTCGCTGCCGCCGAAGCCCCCTGCATATTTGGCGGCGGGCGCTTCAAGAGGTAAGTCGTATTCGTCGGCGAGCCGCATCGTCAACGCTTTCAATTCAGGCGTACAGACGGGCGTTCCCATGTGGGCGCTCAGATGGGTGACATTGGCGATTTTATCGATCGCCAATTCGATCTGGGCGCGCAGTTCTTTTTCCACCTCTTCAATTTTGGCGCGGGCTTCCATGAAACTGGAATGAGGCGGAAAATTTTTATTTGGGCTTGTCATGGGAAAGAAATGTCCCATCTCATCCACCAAACTGGGAGCATGAGTGATAGGCCCCCATTTGTAATACTCCCACTCGCTGGTCAAATCCAAATGAACGCCAACATCCAACTGCGGATTTTCCGCCAGCATCTTCACGGCTTCGTTAAACCAGGGCGCGGGAACCATGACCTCCACGGAACGCACGATCCCCTCGCGATAACATTGGATGCAGGCGACATTGGCGGCGTGGCAAGAGCCGATATCGTCGCCCCGCACGATCAATTGGATTTCGTTCTTGGAATCTTGGGCGCCAGCCATTGCGACGTAGCCGATAAAGAATAAAACAGCTATCAATCCCATATTTCGCTGCATTAATTTGTTCCTTTCTTCAATGGGGCAATGGTGGGCTACGCTTTGCTTTGAGCCAGCCCTACATTTCTTTCTTCTATGCTGTTCAACGGAAAAGCAGCGGGATAAACTCGGATAAATAGAGCCGCCAGACGCTCCATTGGTGGGCGCCTTCCGTCTCGTTGTAAATATGATCGATTTTATTGTCCTTCAGCGACTTGATGAAATTATGGTTTTCTTCCAGCAGAAAATCGTTCTTGCCGATGGCGATCCACAGCAGTTTCATTTGTTTATTGACGCCTTCGGCCTCGGCGGCCAGTTTGGCGACGACCGGCTCCATGCCTCTAGCGGCGGAACTGAAACCGCCCACCCAGGCGAACGTATCCAGGTTGTTCAATCCCACGAAGAGCGATTGGCCGCCGCCCATCGACAAGCCGACGATGGCGCGATTTTCGCGTCCGGGCAGAACGCGATACGCCGATTCCACCAAGGGGATAACATCGGTCATCAAATCTTTTTCGAAAGCTTCGCGGGAACGGCTCCAACGGTTGGCGCGGTCTTGTTCCATAGAAACGGGAAGCGGAACATGGCCATCGGGCATGACGACAATCATCGGCTGCGACTTGCCGTCGGCGATCAGGTTGTCGGCGACGACGTTGGCGCGTCCGATCCACATCCAATGGGAATCGTTATCGCCGCTGCCATGCAGCAGATAGAGCGCGGGATATTTCTTTTCCCCGTTCTTGAAATAATCCGGCGGCGTATAGACATGCACGCGCCGCCGTGCGCCCTCCGCCGCCGAGGAGGCGTACCAGTGTATGTTTACCGATCCGTGAGGAACATCGCGCCATTCGTCATGACGCGGCTGACCTTTGGGACCGGGCACTTCGACGTAGCCGCGCGAACCTTGGCGGTTGCCGAAGACGAAGGGGCTGGAGGGATCGGTATTGACTACGCCGTCCACATCGAAGGTATAGTCGTAAATCCCCGGCTTCAGCGGCCCTACCGTCAGGCTCCAAACGCCGTTCTCGCCCTTGGTCATCTCTTTGGAGGATGCGCCGATCTGCGATTGCATTTCGCCGCAATTCATACTTACTTTTTGAACATTAGGAGCGTAGAGTTCAAACGTGACGCGCCCGTCGTCCGATACTTGCGGGGATTTGACGGATGGACGTTCCGCCGCGCTTGCATAAAAAACATGATTGATGGCAATCGCTAAAGCCAGACCCGCGAATACAATTTTTCGGCAATGCATAATATTCTCCTCCATCGAGTTTCGAATGAATATAGATAGGTTTGAAAACGCCAACCGGCTTTTAATCATTCCAAAAAAAATCCAAAATTGCAAGCGGTTCAGGAGCCGATGCGCCAGATGCCGCCCTGGCTGACCAAGCCGTTGCTGGCGTCGTAGGGCATCAGCCAACAGGCGGTCAATTCGGCGCGCCAGCCGTAATTAATGGATGGGCCGATGGAATAGATTTGCCACGCGGCGCCCTTGAAAAGGTCTGCGAAGGGAAGTCCCGGTTCCCATGAATTGACGCCTTCGTTGTATTTGCGATTGAGAAAGAACTGCGATTTCTGATAGTTTTGAGCGTCGCTGATCGGCGTCCATCCTTTCCATTCCATTTTGCTGTTGAAGGGATCGATGGGAATGGAACTCATATAGGCGATGGGCGTGGTCAAGTGTTTGCCGCTGGAGGGTTGTTTGGCCCAATATAAGGCGAAATGAGTATAGACGCCGGACCGGGCGTCGGGAGGATACTCGTTCGTGTCCAGTTTATACATTTCCAAGGCGGTTCCGATGCTTTCGGCGTCGGCCTGGACGCGGGCGATCTTGGCTCGCGTCTGCGCATTGATGAAATTGGGAACGGCGATGGCGGCCAATACTCCAATAATAGCGACAACGATTAATAGTTCGATTAAAGTAAAACCCGCCGATTTCGGCATGATTCTTCTCCTTCGCATTCATTGTCGTTCGTTGATTATTCCCAAACCGAAATTCTCCTCTACCCTACGGCAAGAAGCGTTCTCTTTATAGGCTCCACGGCGAGCGCATGGGGCGGTTGAGCATCCAATTCGCCGCCGGATCGCCGATGAAGCGTTCCTGGTCCGGATCCCATTTCAGTTTGCGTCCCAGTTGCATGGAGATATGGCCGATATGAGCGATGGTGATGGTGCGATGGCCGACTTCCGCGGGAGCGTAACAGGGTTTGCGCGTCTTTATGCCGTCGAGAAAATTGCGCTGTTCGCCCGCCGGGCAGGTATAGAGATGGATTTCGTTTTCGCCGATTTTTTCTTGCAGGATGGAGGGCGAACTGGCTTCCAGCGGCCCGCACCACCCGGTGTTGCCGATCCAGCCTTCCGTTCCCTTGAAGCGCAGTGAAGGTTCTTTGGAAAAAACGGTCAGGGAGACGCCGTTGGCGTATTTGTAGTCGATGTGAAATTGAGTCGGCGCGTTGTATAGGCCTTCCTTGGGAAATTCGCCTTTCCCCTCCACTTCGATGGGGCCGGTATGTTCCGTATCGTTGCCCCATTGCGCTAGATCGATCATGTGGGCGCCCCAGTCGGTTAACTGCCCGCCGGAATAATCGAGAATCCAGCGGAAGTTCCAATGGCAGCGTGCGGGACAGTAAGGCGCTTCGGGTGCCTGGCCGAGCCAGAGGTCATAATCGAAGCCTTCCGGAACAGGCGCCGGATCCATGCCGGCTTTTTGGATGGAATGACCTTGCGGCAGGCCGACCTTGATGCTTTGCAGCTTGCCGATGCGTCCGTTGCGCACCAGTTCGCACATACGGTAATAGACTTCCACGGAGCGGTTTTCCGAAGCCGTTTGAAAGATGCGTCCCGTGCGCTGCATGGCGTCGCTGAGCGCCCGGCCTTCGAGAACCGTGAGGGAAAGCGGCTTTTCGCACATTACGTCTTTGCCCGCTTCGGCGGCCATGATGGCGGGAATGACGTGCCAATGGTCGGGCGTGGCGATCATGACGGCGTCGATATCTTCTCGCGCGATCAATTCGCGGAAGTCGTTGCAATCGTCGCAGCCTTTATACGTTCCCTTTGGCAGCAATTCGCCGTAACGCTCTTCGATCAGGGCTTTGGCTCCAAGGCGCCGCTTGCGATCCACGTCGCATACGGCGACGATGCGGCAGTCCGGCTCTGGCAGGAAGCGCTTGATATTGCGATTGACGCCGTGATCGCCGGTTCCGATGATTCCCAGCGCAATCCGCTCGCTAGGCGCCACGGCGCCGTCCAATCCTAACGCGGAAGAGGGGATGACGAAAGGAGCGGCGGCGGCGAAAGCGGCGCGGTATATAAAATTCCGGCGCGATAAGATGCTGCGATAAACCTTCATTTTCATTCCTCCCAAAGATGCGATTCTTTATATTTTATAAGAAATATCGGTTGGGAATAACGAGAATAACGGCTTCATAATCCTAAAAATAGTGATTAGTGACAAGTGACGAGTGATTAGTAAAAGAAATTCAGTGAGTTATAAATACTTTCCGCTCGCCTTTTGGGTAATAAGGATGCTATTACGCATTCTTATTAAAAAATAAGGATTAATATTCTCAAACAAATCGCCAACTGTTTTTTTTAGGATTATTGACTTTCATTATGAAAAACGATTTTTAGTAAAACGCAATATCCGATAACCTTCAATCCATAAACATACCTTTAGAGGGGGCTATGAACAAATGGCTAGCTCTAGCGGTCGTCGTCTGCATTGTCGCTTTAGTAGGAATCATAGTCTTCATGGGCGGCAAAAAACCTGCCAATCAATCTCCTAACGACGTCGTCGTCATGGTGGAGAAGGGCGTCGTGCGCATGGAAGGCGAGAACGAACTGACGCTTCAAGCCGGGGAAATCGGCAACGTCACTTCGGACCGCTTGGCTTCGAAAACCTTCGAAGCGGCGAAGATGGGAACTGACGCAGATAATCTACTTTCTTCCAACATTTAAAAAATACGGGCGCCACTGGCAAACAACAGCGTCGCGCTTCAAATGCACGATTATCAGTTATAATCTCTATATGTCGTAGAGTGAATATCCGTCAGTCAACCAAAGGTTTTTCTTGTTTATTATAATTCAATAAGATATAGTTTAACAATGATCGAAATTCACCAGACAGAGGCCTAAGCCCAATGGTTCGACAGTTTGCGAGACCGGCAAGCGCGAGCGCGAATTGATATTCGTATTCGCCGTTTGTCGCTGGGAAACTTCGGAGACGTTAGACCCGTCGGTGAAGGCATCTCGGAATTACGCATCGACTACGGTCCGGGTTATAGAGTATATTTCAAAATACGCGAACGTTCATTGGTAATCCTTCTTGCAGGCGGCGATAAACGCTCCCAAGAACGGGATATTTATACAGCGATCAATCTGGCGCGCGAATTGTAGGAGATTCTCATGGCAAAAACCCTAATCCAGCCTTGGGATGCGGCCGAACATTTGAAAACCAAGGAGGACATGGCTGCCTATCTGGAAGCCGCGCTTGAAGATGGCGATCCTTCAATGATAACAGCGGCCTTGGGAGACATCGCGCGGGCCAAAGGTATAACGCAAATCGCTCGCGAAACTGGCATTGAATGCGAAAGCCTCAATAAAGCGCTGTCGCCGGAAGGCCATCCGGATTTCGCCACTGTTCTCAAAATAGTGCGGGCATTGGGTCTGTGCTTACATGCCGCCACTCCGTGCGCCTAATCAAGAAAAGACTGCGCCGATTCCGCGCCGATTGCTCCGCGCGAAAAGAACAAGATCGCACAAATAAGGCATAGCCGCCATCCGCTTCGCTCGACCCGCCGCCTCTCTGGAGTATAATGAACATCGCCTTTATCGAGTCACCTAATTTCCTAATCAAGAGCGGCGATGAGCGCAGTTTTGGGCGAGATTATTTATACCAGCACCACCGAGATCGTCGGCCAGTGCGTCAGGAACCAGCCGTCTCCGGCTTACGGGTCATTCATCCGCGCCGGGCGGGATAATGCCTGCGTGGGCGTGGTCTATAACGTGGAAACCGCCAGCATCGATCCCCACCGCCGTCCTTCCGCCTTGGGCGTCCCCGAAGATCAAATCCAACAATACTATCCGCAACTAGCCGGGCTGCTGCGCTCGGAATTTCAAGCATTGCTCATCGGCTCTTTGAACGGCGGCCAATTTCTATTCGGCCTGCCCGCCATCCCGCCCGCGCTGCACGCCGAGACGCGGGAATGCGGCGACGAAGAAGTGCGGCGCATCGGCGAAGATTTGGGTTTTCTGCGCCTGCTCTATTCCTCCGGTAAATCGTCCGCGGAAGAGCTGCTAGTCAGCGCTTGCCGCCGCCTTCTGGCGGCTTATAGCTGGGAGCGGCGCTGCGCCGTGCGCATAGGCAAAGCCGTCTCGGAATTGTTTCGCGACGATTACGACTCGCTGCGGCGCATCGCGGCGCGGTTGGAAGCGGGGATGAATCCATGAAAAATCCCATTCTCGGCGTCATCACATCCGGCTCGCTGGCGGAAGGATTGGAGATGCGGCTGCATCCTTCGCATTCGGTGGAGCAGGTGCGGGCGGGAAAGTTCGTTGTGGTGGAGGGGCGCGAATTCGATTTCTTTTCCATGATTACGGATGCGCGGCTAGACGCTTCCAGCCAATCGATTCTGCGCGATCCGCCGCCGGGGGAATCGCTGCTGGCGGACGTTCTCGCGGGGGATCACACCTACGCCACCGTGTCGCTCAAGCCCATGCTGATGATGCAGCGGACGGCGGCGCAAGGGCGCATCGACCGCGAGGAGCTGCTGCGGCCGGTCAAGAGCATCCCCGCCCATTTCTCGACGGTGCGGGAAGCGTCGCGCGAGGATGTGAACCGCGTCTTCGGCGAAGAAGAGGAACGTTCGGCGCGCTATTTCAATCTGGGAGCGCCGCTGGATATGGAGAACGTCGAGGTCTGCCTGGATTTGGACCGCTTCATCGAACGCTCCAACGGCATTTTCGGTAAAACGGGTACCGGCAAAACCTTTTTGACGCGGCTGGTATTGGCCGGTTTAATTCAAGGCAACAAGGCCGTCAACCTGATCTTCGACATGCACAGCGAATACGGCTGGCAAACGCGCTCGGAAGGCGACGCGGGCAACGACGCATTCGTCAAAGGATTGAAAAACATATTCGCCGCCCGGGGCAACGTCCTCATCTGCACTCTTGATCCCGAATCGGCAAGCAAGCGAGCCGTGAAGTGGGATTTGGAGTTGCGAATCCCGCTCTCGGAAATCGAGGTGGAGGATATCGCGCCTTTGCAGGAGGAACTAAACCTGCACGCCACCGCCATCGAGACGGCGTATATCCTGCGCAATCGTTATAACAAAAATTGGATGAAAACGCTGCTGGACATCCCGCCGGAAGAGATGAAAGATAGAGCGGAAGAACTCGGCGCCAATAAAGAGAGCATGGCGGCGCTGTACCGCAAACTGCGGGCTATCCGCGATCTGCCGTTTATCGCCGATAAAGAGGAAGAAAAGATCGCAGGCGCATCTTCGAATCGCGTCAACATCGCCCGGCTTATCAACGAATTGCGCAGCGGCAAGCATATCGATCTGGAATTCGGACGCATCTCCAGCCTGCTGGCTTATCTGCTTGTCGCTAACCTCATCTCGCGGCGGATTCATCACGAGTGGGTGAAGCAGGCGGAAAAATACATGGCGAGCCAGGACGCCAAAGACCGGCCCAAGCCGCTAGTCATCACCATCGAGGAAGCGCACAAGTTTCTCAATCCCTCGGCGGCGCGGCAGACCATCTTCGGAACCATCGCGCGGGAATTGCGCAAATATTTCGTATCGCTGTTGATCGTGGATCAGCGGCCATCGGGAATCGACGACGAAATCCTCTCGCAATTGGGAACGCGCATCACGGCGCTGCTCAACGACGAAAAGGACATTCAAGCCGTATTCACGGGAGTATCCGGCGCCGCCGCATTGCGCAACGTGCTGGCCTCGCTGGACAGCAAGCAGCAAGCGCTGATCCTAGGCCACGCCACGCCCATGCCCATCGTTGTCAAAACCCGGCATTACGGAGAGGAATTTTATAAAGCCATGGGCATGAAATCCGCCGAAGAAAAAACGGACCGCCTGCGGAAGATTACGAATCTGTTTCCGGAGGGGTAGAATTGGAGGGGCTTTAGTTGTTCGGATAGTACCTATCAAATGGTGGGTTACGCTTCGCTTTGAGCCCACCCTACTACGCTGTCCAGAAACACTTTCATTGCAAATACCACTCCTCTTCGCCGGTTTCCGAATTTTCCGTCGGTTTTACGATGCCATTAAATCGCTGAAGGGTATGCCAATCTTCGCGTTTTTGAGTCGCTTTCAATTCGCGGAGTTTATCGATGGCGTCGTCGATATCGTTCGCCTGCAACTGCGCATTCGCAAGTTCCTGGCCTTCAATGATAATCCGGTTCATGATTTTTTCCTTTTCCGCCAAAGCCGCCTTTTCGACTATTTCGTCACTATTATTCTCGGTCAAATCCTTCCTTCTACCCAAAACGCGCATCCCCCGGCGATCGATGCTCAACGCGATATTCGTTTAATAACGCGAGCAATTCTTTGAAGTCCGATTGAATCTCCATAATATTGCCTGCGCAATTCTTCGACGGCGGCGATGCGCTCCTCGGGCGTTTTGCTCAGCCAATAGGCCAAATCTTCCTTGACAGAAGAGGCGTCTTGCAGACGGCATTTCTTAATCGACTTCTCTATCATATTCGCTAAGTAGGGTGGGCTCAAAGCGAAGCGAAGCCCACCGTATAACTAATAACGCAACGTTCAGCACAAATTAACGATCAACTGCACTTCCCCCTTGGTTATGCGCAGTTCTTCCGCGATTTTTTCCATTGGCCATCCCTGTTTGTGCAGGTCTATAACTTTTTCCCGCGCATGGTGCCGCGCCGCCGGCTGCTTCGTGGAGAGGGGAACGATCCGCGTGGCGGCGGATTCGGGGACGAGGGCGGGTTCTTCCAACTCCTTGAGTTTCGCTTCCAGGCGTCCGCACAATTCGCTCATGGCTTGGGTTTGGACTTGCATTTTTTTCAATTGGGATTCGGCGTAGACTTCGACTTCTTCCACCAAATGAGCCATCGCCGCTTGCAATTTTCGTAAGTCGGCGGCGGAAAAGGAAGGCAGTTCCGGCGGGCGGGAGGCGATCTCCCTCTCCAACTCCCGTACTTTCGCTTTCAAATGAAGCGTCCACAATCCCAAGCCAACGAAGGCCAGGATCAATAACGCATCGATCGCTGCGCTCATGGATTTCCCTCAATCCGCAGAAACAATTCCCAAATCACATCTAAAAATACAAATCGCTTTTAAATTTGTCGCTTTTCAAATCCCTCTCCCAAGATTGGGAGAGGTTAGGCGAGGGTTGATACTATTAGACTTATTTTTCCCTCACCCTAACCCTCTCCCATAGGGCGAGGGAACAGGAATTGCGAAAAATGAGTTATTTAAACCGGCTCGCTCCAACGCCCATAGGCGCATCGGAACTTAAGCCTGAATATCCAAAAGATTGCCATGAATGCCGTCGCGTACGCGGGGTTTGGCCGCCGCCGGTTCCTCCGGCTCCTCCTCCATCCGCTTGGCGCGCCGCCGTATGCGTTGCTTACGAATGTCGCCCCGCTGCGTATCTTCCTCGTTGATACGGTCTTTCCCTTGTTGTTCGTTGGTTTCTTGTACGGTGTTGAGCTCTTCCCGAACCTCGTCTTCGAACGTTTTGCCTACCATCGACGGCGCAAATTGAGCTTGCATACTCTGCGCCTGCTGCATTTGCTGCATCAGGGGCATATTGGCAAGCGGATTTTGGAAGTCGGCGAGAGTCATGATGGTTCTCGCTCTCCTTCCTTATCGATAAAATCGTACAAAGGCCGCCTTTCCGGCGAGCGGCAAGTTTCAGACGATATTATTATAATCTCTTTTTTGCCGCAAGTCACGTTTTTTTATGGCCGCAATAAAAAACTTCTTTTCCCGGCGATTCGCTAAGAAATCGTCCCCGCCGTCAAGTCATCATATCCTGCTGCCAGGTTTGCAATTTTCCCCGCAGCCGCAGCATGGCTTTGGTGTGCAACTGGCATATGCGCGATTCGGTAACTCCCAACACTTCGCCGATTTCGCGCAAGGTCAATTCTTCGTTGTAATACAGAACCACCACCAGACGCTCTTTGCTCGGCAGGTTCTCGATGGCCTGCGTCAAGAGTTCGACGATCTCCTCCTGTTGGATGGAATTGCGGGGATCGTCGATTTTGCGGGAAGGGGTCACGTCGCCGCGAGTGGTGGCGCCGTCGTCTGAAACACGCAACACCTCGTCCAGGGACAACAGCGTGGCCCGGCTGGCGTGATGGAGCAATTGCTGCAGCTCTTTGACGTCGATTCCCAATTTCTCCGCCAGCTCGGTTTCGTTGGCGGGACGCATCAGTTCGCCTTCCAATTCGGAAAACACGGCTTGCAGGCGATTCACCTGCTGCCGCAACGATCGGGGGATCCAATCCACCGACCGCAATTCGTCGATAATAGAGCCTTTGATGCGGGGGATGGCGTAGGTGATGAATTTCACGTCCCGCGAGGGATCGAAATTGTCGATGGCCGTCAGCAGCCCCATGACGCCGCAGGAATAAAGGTCGTCGTAATCCAACACTTCGCTTTCGATATGCGAAACGGCCAACATGCGATTGATGACGTACTTGACCAGGTGGATGTATTTTTCCGCCAATTTTTCACGCGCATCCAGGGAGCCGGTTTGGGTAAACTCCACCCAATACTTCGCTTCTTCTTCCTGCGATATTTTCTCTTTGACGACATTATAGTAGCGCATGAAATATCATACCTGGATAGACGGCCGTTTTCGATCGATCGGCGGGAAACGCCGATCGTTGACTAATTTCTCCTCCGTTCCGGCGCCTGTCTAGTCCGATTCGGAAGGGATGGTTCGCTTGGCTTCAACGCTGACTTGCTGAATATTGTTGTCTTTAATAATTTTAATCAACCGTTCCGTCAAACTGGCGCCGCCCCGCACCAGCAGCGCCCCTTCTTTGCTATAGATGGGATCGATGACTTTCATGTTGGGCGTGAGTTCGGATACGCCGACTCTCATCGCCATCCTTTGGCTGCCCATGGTTTTCAATTCGTCGATCCGCTGCTTCGCTTCCGCCCGATACGAATCGATCAACGGAGCCTCCACAATTTTTTCGTAGAGGATGCCGCATACGTAAGCCAATCCTCCGAAGGCGATGATGGCGATGATGCTGTTGCGAAACAGAAAGACGAAATTGAAGCCATGACCAATTATAGTTGCTGTACCTACAGCCAAAAAACCCGCGAGACTCACCATCGCGAACATTTGCTTCTTCACGCGCGCAATATCTCGGAATAATCTGACTTTATCCATTGTTTCATACTCTTCGATTCGACAAAACGGTTATTGTAAAAACTTGGCTGGGCCTCTCCAGCCCGAAAAGAAGCGGTGGATAACAGTTACGCTCAGTTTTCCTAATTGAATCGATACAAAAATAAGTTGTTTAAGTATATCACTTTGGGAAATGGGAAACAATAGACCATTTTAAAGGAAATCATTACAAAAAAGAAATAATTCAACGATCAATGGCGGTTTAACGTCTTTTTGAAGGATAGGATTGAGATTGTTTGTATTTTATCTCCGGGCGTTATTCTCAACCTGAGAATGAATGGCGGGGATATCCTGAATTCTTCCCTTTTTTTCCAGGATGCATTTTTCCGCCTCTTCGCGCTCTATTCCGCAATAATGCATGACTAACGCCGTTTTCAATCGTCCATTGGCTTTTCTAACCAGCTCATCCGCTTCTTCATATGATAAATCCGTCAGAGAGGCGACGATTCGGCGCGAGCGGTCTTCCAACTTGCGGTTGGTGGCTGTAAGGTCCACCATCAAGTTTTGATAGACCTTTCCAATTCGAATCATGGCCGTCGTCGTAATCATGTTCAATACCAATTTCGTCGCCGTCGCCGCTTTCATCCGCGTCGAGCCGGTAACTACTTCAGGCCCAACGGTCAGGGTGATGACGGCGTCCGCTTCCGGGACGGAATCCTGGTTGGGATTGCAAGTGATAAAGACGGTTTTCGCGCCTCGCGCATGAGCTTCATGCAGCGCGCCGACGACGAAAGGCGTAGTGCTGGAAGCCGCAATACCCGCCACTACATCTAAGAAAGCGACGTTTCGTTGGCGCATCTCCTCCGCGCCATGTTCGGGATAATCCTCCGCTCTTTCCACCGCCCGCCGCAAGGCCTCCCAACCCCCCGCAATGACTCCCTGCACCATCTCCGGCGGCGACGAAAACGTGGGAGGGCATTCGGCGGCGTCCAAAACGCCTAACCGTCCGCTGGTTCCGGCGCCTACGTAGATCAAGCGTCCCTTATGGCGAAACGCTTCTACGGTCCATTCCACCGCTTTTTCGATATTTGCAATTTGATCGTCTACCGCGCGGAAAGCGTTGTAATCTTCCGAGTGGATCAACTCCAAAATCTCCCGCGTGGAGAGGCGGTCGATATTCATGGAATGGGGATTCCGCTGCTCCGTAAGCAGGGAGGCCATCTTTTGCGAATCGGGGGTCATGCAATTTCCTCGATGATTTGCTCGAAGTGAACGTCGGCGCTGGGGAGAATTTTCAAATCCGTGCCGTATCGCTTGATGAGAACTTCGATTTGCTCTTTCCGTTCTTCGTTGATTTTCGCGGCCAGGCGGGGATGGACTTTCAAGGCGACGCTATGCGCGCCTTCTTCCTTGCAGATCTCTTCGAAGGTGCGGAAAATCCGGATAATCATGGATTCGTTGGAAAGGATATGCCCATCCCGCTTGCAGTAATAACACGGCTGCGTCAGCGCTTTGTTTAAACTCTTGCGCACCCGCTTGCGCGTCATTTGCAATAATCCCAATTCCGTCAGCGGGAACAGATGGGCGCGGGAACGGTCGCGCTTCAAGTGGGTTTCGAAATGCTCGATCAGGTGTTGCTGATGCTCCTTGGAGCGCATATCGATGAAATCGATGATGATGATCCCCCCGATGTCGCGCAGCCGCAGTTGCCGCGCGATCTCGGCGGCCGATTCCAAGTTGGCCTGAAAGACAGTTTCTTCCAGATTATGCTTGCCAACGTAACGCCCCGTATTCACGTCGATGACGGTCATCGCTTCCGTCTCGTCGATGATGATGTACCCGCCGCAATGCAGCCATACTTTCTTGCTGCGCAATCCTTCGATTTCGGATTCCACGCCATAAGCGCGGAAAACCGGCGCCGCTTCGTCGTAGTAATTGATGCGGTGAACTGGATGCGGCTGTTGTTCTTTGATGAATTCTACTATTTCCGTATAGAGTTTCGGCTCGTCGACGACGATCTCGTCAATGCCGTCGGCGATCAAATCGCGGATAATCAAAAAAACCATGCCCGGATTCTGATGGATTTTGGCGGGAGCGGCCGCTTTCTCGCTTCTTTTCTGAATTTTTTCCCATTCGGCCAACAGAAATTGCAAGTCTTTGCCGAACTCGTCCTTCCCCATCTCTTTTCCCGCCGTGCGCACGATGGCGCCCATATTCTCCGGCAGCATTTGGGAAACCATTTCTTTCAAGCGGTTGCGTTCTTCCGGCTCTTCGATCCGGCGGGATATGCCGATGTGTTTCGTGGAAGGAAGCAGCACCAGGTAGCGCCCCGGCAGGGAAATATTGGTCGTGATGCGGCTGCCTTTGGCCCCGATCGGCTCCTTGTGCAACTGTACCAGGATTTGTTGCTGCTCTTTCAGCATGTCGCGGATATTGAGCGGCGGCAATTCCGTCTCTACGATTTCTTCCTCGCCTTCTTCGAAACCATTCTCCTCATCGGTGAAATAACCGAATTCGTCGATTTGGGGATAGAGATCGTTGACATAGAGAAACGCATTGCGGGGCAATCCGATATCCACAAAAGCGGCTTCGATGCCGGGAATGATGGAAGTCACAACCCCTTTGTAAATATTGCCGACAATGCGTTGCTCGTTATGCCTCTCGAAATAATACTCCGCCAATTTCGAATTTTCGACGATTGCGACCCGGATTTCATAATCATCGGAACTGACAATTATTCGCCTTTGCATATTATGAGCATCTCAATCATTCGCCAAAGGATCGAAAGGATTTTTTATTAAAGTTCAAACTTAGGATTTTTCTTTTAAGTTATTATATATGAATTTATTATTAAATCATTCGCCGGAAAGAAAAAAAACCGAAAAAAAAGAAAAAAGAAAACGATAGAGCAAACCATCGCCACCCCATCGCCTCTCGTCTCCCTCATTATTTTATCACAACGCCGTCCTTACGCCTAAGTTAATTTAAAAGCCGCTTTTATTTCGACGGGGCGGCAAGGGCAAAGTTGTTTTTGCCTTTGAATGAAGCAGAAATAAATCAAGGACGGAAAAAGTTAATCCACCATTTAGTCAAATACAGATAAGACCTTAACCTTGCTTCTCGCCACCCGCTGCTAATCGCCGTATTTAAGAATCAACGGCCTCAACATCCCGTCTCCGCTTCGATCGTACATATCCAAGCGAGTAGCTTTGACGATTTTCAATGGAAGATCAAGGACTCGGCGCAAAACCTCGATGGCGGCTTCCGGCTTGACGTATTTTCCTCCATCTACGGGACAAACGTATTTCAATAGGCATTCGTTTTGATTCACCCGCGAAAGCTCGATCTCTTCCAGACGTAAAATCTTAATCAATTCCTTATCGCGCAGAGCGCATTCGATTAATTCGTTCTTTTCCGCATCCATTTCGGGATGAGATAACCGCACGCCGAAATGGAACGCATGAACGGCGGCGCTGATCTTCTTGGCGTTGGCGTCAAGCTGTACCGCCGCTTCGAATTGAATTCCCGCCGGACAATTGGCGTTGAGACGATCTTTCAGAGTCGATGGATCGTAATATTCCACAGTCGTAATATCGACATATTCGCGCAAACTCTCCATCCCCACCGGCAGCGCCGAAGCGAAGACGATTTTGGGGTGAGGATGAAATCCCTCCGAATACGCCAATGGAATGCCCGCCCGCCGCAACAGCGAGTCGAACAAAATCATCAAGTCGTGATGCGAAGCGTAAATCAGCCGTCCGGTTTTACGGAAGCATAATCGGTATCGACAGCCTTGGCCCGCCGCTTTTGGCGATTCCTCTAAAACGGCGGCTTCTTCATTAGGCGCATGAATGGTAACGATCGTCTCCCCATCGCAGACGCGGCATACCCGGCACTCTTCCTGCCCGCAGTGGCGCGACTCTACGCCCCGCAGCGTCTTTTCCCACTCGCGCCATAAATAGCGGGGATCGACCCGCGAGGAAACGGCTTGCCATGGCAGGACGTCATCTTTTTCATACGTTTTGGCGGCGTATTCGCTCAAGGAAAGCCCCTGCGAGCGAAAAGCCTCCTCCCAGCGCTGGATATCGAAAAAGTCGCTCCACTCGTCAAACCGCGCCCCATTTTCGTAAGCGCAGCGGATAACGCCGCCCAGCCGGGAGTCTCCCCGCGCCATCGCCGCTTCCAACCGGCTCCTATTAGGATCGTGCCAGTTGAGCTTGATCCGATGCGGCTTGAGGCGCGATGCGATCAAATTCACTCTTCTTTCTATCTCCGTTTGAGAAATCTGCCCCTGCCATTGGTAGGCGGTATGCGGTTTGGGAACGAAGGGCGACAAGGCGACATGGATAGCGGTTCGTCTGCGTCCCATCTCTTGCAATAGGCGCTTAATGTTTAAAACCAAATCGGCAATGCCATCTATGTCCTCATCGGTTTCCGTCGGCAGTCCGATCATGAAGTAAAATTTGACCGTCGATTGATTGGCTGTAACCGATTCGCGCACTGTGGCGTAAATCTCTTCGTCACTGAACGATTTATTGATCGCGCGCCGCAATCGTTCCGTTCCCGCCTCCGGCGCGAAGGTTAGGCCGGTGGCGCGGATTTTCCCAATCTCCGCCGTTACGTTCGGCGGCAGTTTATCGATGCGCAGCGAAGGCAGAGAAAGAGCAACCCGCTGCGGATGGTATTCCCGGATCAAAGCGCCGCACAGCGCGGGCAGCGGCGTATAATCCGCCGTAGACAACGACAATAGCCCCAGCTCGTTGAAACCCGATCGCTTCAATCCCTCCCGCGCGTCGTTCATGATCCTCTGCGCCGAACGCTCGCGCACCGGACGGCTGGTATACCCCGCCTGGCAAAAACGGCATCCCCCTGCGCAGCCCCTCATCAATTCCAGCGCCATCCGGTGATGCGTCGTCTGCGTAATAGGGAAAACGGGCCGCGAGGGATAGTAAGAATGTTCATAATCGGCGACGATCCGTTTCCTTACTATATCAGGGATTCCGGCCATTTTCGGCGTTAGCGGAAAAATATCCCCCAGCCGGTTCATTCCCCGTTCATAGAGCGACGGGACGAAGACGCCCTCGATCTCCCCCAGTTTTTCCACTATTTCCGTACGCTTGGCGCCGCTGTTGCGAAGCGCATCCACGCTATGGCAGATATCTAAAACAACATCCTCCCCCTCGCCGATGACGAAAGCGTCAATAAAGTCCGCCATGGGCATAGGATTGAAAGCGCAAGGCCCCCCCGCCAAAATCAGCGGATCGCTCTCGCCGCGTTCGGAAGCATTTAAAGGGATGCCTGCCAGATCCAGCATGGCCAGCACATTCGTGTAAAGCATTTCATGTTGCAACGAAAAACCCACAATGTGCATTTGTTTCAGCGGCGTTTCGCTATCCAGCGAAGACAAAAGCTCCTGCGATTTCCGCATGGCCTCTTCCATATCCGGCCAAGGCGCAAATACCCTTTCACAATGGATATACGGCTGCTCGTTTAATAATCCATAGAGAATTTGCAAGCCGAGGAAGGACATGCCCACCTCGTATACATCTGGGTAAGAGATAGCGATGCGCAACCGCGCTTCCGGCTTGAAACGAACCGCGTTCCACTCGCCCCCGATATAGCGCACAGGCTTTTGTATGGAAAGAAGATCAGTCATTAAGCAAACTCTCTCACTGTTTCTTTATTTAACACCGATTTCCACAGCGTTTTTAAGCGTCAGGAGTAAGGGCGTCCAAACGATTCTAAGCGGCTTGTTATCGAGTCAGGGGACCGCGATGTCGGATTTCAGTTTTTCGATTCCCATTAGAATAGGAGTGGCGGCGCGTTTGCGGATTTTGACCGTAAAGGACTTTCCATCGAAAACAACTTGCCCCGGCATATCGATAAAGTGGCGAAAGATCTTACGGGCGCGGCATTTGTCAAACCGGCGCAACTCCTGCGCGAAGATATAATCCTAAAAACAGTGATAAGTGACAAGTGACGAGTGATTAGTAAAAGAAATTCAGCGATTTACGAAATACATTCCGTTCACCTTATGGGTGAGAAGGATATTATTACGCATCATTATGAAAAACAAGGATTAATATTCTCATACTAATTGCCAACTGCCGTTTTTAGGATTATTAAAACTCGAAAATCGGTTTGACAAAAAAGGCGGGAGTCGCTTCCCGCCTTTTTCGCGTTATTCATACAAGATGAATCTTAGTTCGATAAGAACTCCACGGGACCCGTATTGGCGTAAGGGCCGGAGTAAACGGGGGAGCCGCTGGCTGTTAACACATACACTTTGAATGCGTATTTATGGCCGAATTGCGGACCGTTTTGAAAAGTGGGGTTTTGAAATTTCTGGTAGCCGGATTTCCATTCGTAATACGTATCCGACGTGCTGGCCGCCTGGCCTAAATACTGATAGGCGCCGCCGTCCACGGAAACGTAGACGTGATAGGCTTTCGCGTCCGCATCCGTCAAGTTCCATTTGACCGCCAAAGCGCGTTCGGCGTCGGCGTCTTTATCCTGGCTATTGCTGAGATCGACCAAGGAAGCGGCGTTGTCCGCAACCGTTACGTTTGCGGTCGAACCGGTGCTGAAGGACCACAGCGGGCCTTGGATCGTTCCGTTGTTTTTCGTCACGGCGTCGACGCGCCAATAATATTGCGTCTCTTTTTGCAGACTATCCACAGCGGCGCTGAGGATTGAGGATGTATATTGCTTTACGGACGAAGTAACAGCGGAGGCTTTATCCACTTCGTCGGCGTTGGTTCCTACGTAAATATTGTAGGTTTCGCCGTAGTATCGGCCCGGCTGCCATTTCAGAAGGGCGCCGCCATTGCCGTCGATGGTTACGTTGGCCGCGTTATTCTTGGGCGCGGGTTCGCAGGGAGCGTTGAGAGCCAAAGGCATGACGCTGTCCAGCAGAACGACTTCGTAACTGCCGTCCCAGGTGTTGGTGCTGATGACGATGGACGCCTCGGAGTCTTTGAAATTATAGATCAGAGTATGGTAGCCGGGGAATGCGCCGCCGTGGCCGCGGCAGTCGCCGTAAGCCTGATGGGCTTGGATGAGTCCGCCGACGCCGTAATCCGTGTTAAACCATTTCAGATCGGCGGAGACGAACGTCTTCCATTTTTTCTGCGTACCTTTATTGAGAAGTTCTTCGCTGTTGAAGAGCGCTTCCAAGTAACGCAGCATATCCCACGGCGTGGAAATGACGGCGCCCGCCGCCCAGGCGTAGGATGGATTGACGTTGGTGACGTCTTGCCAATCTTCATAAGTGGGAACCTGAAGCGAATTGGCGCGGCTGTAGCCGTGGATCATATTGCTGGGTATCGTTTCGTCCGTGGCGAAATAGGTGTCGTCGAGGCCGAGTTTGTCGCAGATGCGCGACTTGACTTCTTCCGCCATCGTATGCCCCGTCACTTTTTCGATGATCATACCCACGAGAGTCAAGCCGGAATTGGTATACCACCAGTAAGGAATTTTAGAAGCTTGATCGGCGGGCGTTTGATATATGGCGGTTTCGTAGGGATTGGGATAGGTATCGCCCGGATTGAAGACGACTGCCATCGTATTCATGCTGTCCACAAGATCTTGAGGAGTCCACGCCTTGGTGGGGTAGAGGTCCGGCGTCATGAGGATGTTTTTATCGTTGAGATATTCGGGCAGGCCGGAAGTCATTTGCAGACAGTGTTGAATCGTAACCTTGTCGGCGTTATGCGTCAAAATGGTTTCGCCTAGATATTTCGATACCAAATCGTCCAGCCGGATCAATCCTTCCTGTTCCAATTGAAGGGCGATCATGGCAGTTAAAGATTTCGATACGCTGCCGATGCGGAATTGCATATCGGGCGCTTGCGGAATATTCTCCGCGATATTCGCTTTACCCGTCGTTCCAACGCGAACGCCCCAGTCCGGCGATTTAACGATCACGACGGCGCCGGGAATTTTTCCTTCGTTCGAGAGCGCGTCGATCTTGGCTTGCCAGGGAGAGGGAAACGATCTGTAATCCAGGACGTTCGACGCCGCATGAACGGCGCTGGGCATCATGATCGCGAATCCCGCCAGCGCGAGGACGGCGCTGCAAAAGACGGCAATCCATGGGCTTTTTCGCATCATTATTCTTCTCCTTTTTTTATGTAGTTGATAGAAGGCTTGTAAGAAGCCAATACAACCAAATCCAAAATCAATTTGCAATAAAAATCCAATATCAAGGGAAGGAATATCGCCGTTTTTATAAAATTTTATATTAGTACGACTTTTTTCAATATAACATATTTGCTATTCCTTGTATAGTTAATAAGGCAGAAGAATATTCGAGCCAGCATACAATTTTGATATTGCGCGAATCTCTATGTCATCGTTCAATGAACGAATGCTCAATGTGCGCTAATGTTTTCAATTCATTCTCGAACTCGCCAAGGAACCGTTCGATCGTTTCGCGCCGGTGAATTTTCCTGTTGTATCCAACATGGAAAATAAGGCTGTTATGAAGCGTCATGCCGTCCATTTCCAATAAATGGCGGCGCTCCAATTCCGGGGCGATAGAGGCGGCGTCGAATTCTTCGGCGAGAGTGAAAACGCCGTTATTTTGAAATAAACCATCCACTCGGCCCATATAATTGAACAAAATATCGGGAGGAGGGAAGAAGCAAATTTCTTTTTCCAACGTTTCCGGCGTGAGATATTTCAGAACGCCATATCCGATCCCCTTATCGGGAATGGATTGCAGCATCTTCTGGATAAAAATAAGTTGTTCTTCGATATCTTTCTTGATAGGCAAATCCAGCAAGACGGGATAATGGCTGGTAAACCAACCCACTGTCCGGCTGATATCGAGACCTTTTTCAATCTCTTCCCGTCCATGGCCCGTAAGCGCAATCCTAAAGCGTTTTCCTGGGCGCCAACGGTTTAAGGCGCGGGCTAAAGCCGTCAACAATATAGCGATCGCGTCCGCGTTTTGGTTGAGACTGGCGGTTTGTTGCAACCGATCCGCATCATCCAGCGAGAGTTCCAGGCGCATCGATTTCACGTCGCCATAACGATTCTCGCTCTCTGGAAAATCGCGAGGAATCGAGACCGCATCCGCCGAATCCACTTCCATCCAGTAAGATTTTTGCGCGAGTAGATCGGTGCGGACGCTATATTGGCGCAGAGCTTCCGACCATTGTTGATAGGAAGCCGTTTTAACAGGTAGAACCGGAGCAACTCCGTTCATCGCTTGTTTCAAGCTATCCGTCAGGTCTTCGAGGAGAAAACGCCAGGAAACGGCGTCCACGGCCAGATGATGAACTGTCAGCAAGAGATAATCATTCGTTTTCAATCGATAGAGGACGGATTTCATCAAGGGGCCGGTTTTCAAATCGAATCCATCCTGCAGGCATGCCGCATGGCGGATCATGGCTTGGGCGCCGTCGTTCTCGCGGCGGAAATCCATGACTGAAAATTGGATGGGAAGCGGGTCGCCGGCCATTTTCTGAATTACGCCGGAGGGCGTGAAACGGTAGCGCATTCGCAACGCATCGTGATGATTTTGGATCGCTTGCAGGGCGGTTCGCAGCGCCTCTTCCGGCAGACGATCTTTCGCCCACAGCCAAACAGTATGATTGAAATGATGGAGGTTGGTAGAGTGTTCCTCGAAGAACCAACGTTGTATGGGAGTCAGTTCAACGATGCCCGCCGCGGTCTCATGAACGGCGGAGCGTTGGTTATGATTCAGTTTTTTGCATAGCCCCGCGATGGTTTTCCATTCGAACAAATCCCGTAAGGAAAGACGAATGCCCGCCTTATGCAGACGGCTGGCAACCTGAATGGCTTTGATGGAATCGCCGCCTAGATCGAAAAAGGAATCGTGAACGCCTACTTTATCCTTTCCTAGCGCTTCTTGCCAGACTCTGGCGATTTCGATTTCCATTTTCGTTTTCGGAGGAACATAATTGTCGCCGCCGCTTTTCGATTGCGGCGAAGGCAATGATTTTTTATCGATTTTTCGATTGGGCGTCAGAGGCAATTCGTCCAAGCGAACGATATATTTAGGAACCATGTAAAAGGGCAAGACGCTGAATAAATGGCGGCGCAGTTCCAAGGAATCGCATTCGTTTCCGGCGGAGAAGTAAGCCGCCAATTCCTGGGTTCCATCTTTTCCCGCCAACGCTATAACCGTTGTTTGTTGCACGCCGGGATAGGCGCGCAGGCGATTTTCGATTTCCCCAAGTTCGATGCGGCAGCCGTGAATTTTCATTTGATCGTCTTCGCGGCCTAGAAATTCGATGCTTCCGTCCTCCAGCCAGCGGCCGATATCGCCGGTGCGGTAGAGCCGACCGTCTTCCTGGAAAGGGCTGGGGATGAATTTCTCATCCGTCTGTTCCGGGCGATTCAAATAACCGCGCGCCAAACCTGCGCCTGCTAGGCAAATCTCTCCCGGCGCGCCGATGGGAAGCGGTTGGAGCGCGCGATCCAGAATACGGATGCGGGTGTTGACTATCGGTTTGCCGATGGGAATGGCGCCGGGAAACGAATCGCCCGGCTTGATTTCCTGGTAGGCGGCGCACACCGTGGCTTCCGTCGGACCGTAGGCGTTGAAATAACGCAGGTTTTTTGCGTAATGGAGCGCGTCTTCCGCATAAGCCGCCTCGCCCGCCGTAATCATGACGCGCAAGCCGGGGAAATCCGCCTGCTCCAAAGCGCGAAGATAGGAGGGGGGAAATGTAACCACGGTCGCGCCATGACGCATCATATAAGCTCGCAGCGCATGTCCATCGCGGATGGTCTCTTCGCTCGCCAAGATCAAAGCGGCGCCCGATAGCAAGGCCATAAATATTTCGGAAAGGGAAGCGTCGAAGGAACAAGAGGCGAATTGCAGAACGCGGTCTTGAGGCGTTACGCCGAAGCCGCGAATCTGCTCGAGGATCATATTGACAAAGCCGCGATGTTCCACCATCACGCCTTTGGGCGTTCCCGTCGAGCCGGATGTATAGATTACGTAAGCGAGATGGCGGCTGGCGCAGAATTTTGAAGGATTCTCGGATGGTCCATCGGCGATGGTTTGGATATTCAATGACAATCCGGGAAGAATGGCTTCGATTCTCTTGGTTGAGGCGGCGTCCGCAAGCGCAACCCGGCAACCGCAGTCTTGCAGAATGAATTGGATTCGCGCTTCGGGATAGGCGGGATCGATGGGAGTATAGGCGCCGCCCGCCTTCATGGCGCCCAACAGCGCTGCGATCGCCCAATCGCTTCGTTCCAGAAAGACTCCGATGCGGTCGTCGGGTTGAATGGAGTAATGTTGGCGCAAATAATGGGCGATGCGGTTAGCGCGTTCGTTCAATTCGCGATAAGTGAGACGGATTTCCTGAAAGAATACTGCAACATGATCCGGCGTTTTTTCTGCCTGTTCTTCCCAGAGATCAATCAGCGTCTTTTCTTCGGAGATGGGAACCGTGGGGCTGTTAAAATCATAAAGAATTCGCCGTTTTTCCGTCTCCGCGAGAATGCCCAGTAGTTTCAGAGGAATGCCGCCGCCGCAAATAACGCCACTGGCGATAGCGCGAAGATGTCCCGCCATGCGCTCAACCTGACGGCGCGAATAAGCGTTTCCATTGTAATTGAATTTGATTTCTATTTCCGCGCCGGGATGAACCAGAAGGCCGAAATTGTAATGAACTTGTTCGAACGTCCGGATGCCTTCCACTTTGAAGCCCAGCCCGGAGTCCTCCGTTATTTCCTGCAGTTTGGAATCGATCGGATAGTTTTCGAAAACTAATAGATGATCAAGCAGTCCATGCTTGAGGGGCGATTCGGCTTGAATTTCGGCGAAGGGAAAGAAATCGTAAGGAGCGCTTTCCGTCGAAGCGATTTGGATTTGCTTCATCAAATCCATGAAAGAAAGATCGTCATGCAATCGGATGCGGACGGGGATCGTATTGATGAACAATCCCACCAATCGCTCGACGCCGTTAACGTCCGCTGGACGTCCAGAAGCCACGGCTCCGAAGACGACGTCGTCCGCCCCGTTGTAACGGCTAAGCAAAACACCCCAGAGGCATTGCATCGCCGTGTTCAGCGTCGCGCCGTTCTGCGCCGCCAACCGGTTCAAGGCGGCGCTGGTTTCGGCGTCCAGGCGGAAATCGTATTCTTCAACGGCGTAGCCTTCCTTCCGTTTGGCGGCGTTCGCTCCTAATGGAGAGGCGAGAGATTCGTAACCGGATAAATAATCCCGCCAATAGGCGCGCGCCGCTTCCCGATCCCGCGATTCAATCCAATCCAGATATTCGCCACAGGATACCGGTTCCAGCAGATGGGGAGGCCGGTTTTCTTTCAACGCTTGGTAAATTTCCAAAAATTCCGCTTGCAGAATGCCGCCGGACCAGCCGTCGATCAAAATATGCGGATGGCTCCAGATCATTTCGTAGAGAGAATCGCCAAGTTGAAGTATGGATATGCGCATAAGGACGTCGTGGCGCAGATCGAAGCCCCGGTTTCTATCTTCTTCTTTGTAATTTTTTAAAAAATCCTGCTGCGCCTTCGCATCGAGCGAACGTAAGTCTTTATAAGCGAATTCGGCGGATCTCTCTTTGAGAATGAGATGGAGAGGTTGGGATGCGCCTTCGTGAACGAAGGCCGATCGCAGAATTTCATGCCGCTCCGACAAGAATTTCCAGGCGGCTTCGCAACGCTTCGCCTCGAAATCGCCGCGGAGGCGATAGGCGGTCTGTTCGAAATAAGCCCAGGATTTGGGTTCGTAGAGAGCGTGAAAAAGCATCCCCTCCTGCATGGGCAGCAGGGGATAAATGTTTTGCAGATTTTTTTTGGATACGGCGCCCGGTTGATTACTCATCTTGGAAGATGTCCTCGAATTCGTTCAAATCCATCTTGACGCGCGAAACGTCGCTGGGAGTGATCTCCGCCGTTTGCCGGGATTGGCAATAAGCGACGATTTCATTCAATTCGGCGGCGTAATGTTCGAGAAACTGTTCGATCGTTTGGCGGCGGTGAATGGCGCGGTTGAACAGAATCGTTATTTCCAATCGATCGTTTTGGATCATACATCCGACATCCAGCAAATGGCTTCGCTCAAGATTCTTGCCCGCTACGCTTCCGCATGGTTCTTGGGAGAGAGCGAAAGTTCCGTCTTTTTGCTTTTCGTCGATGCGTCCCAGATAATTGAAGCCGATTTCTCCATGGATAAGGAGAGAAGCGCCGCCCAGACGTTCGGGTGGCGTCAGGTAGCGCAACGCGCCATAACCGATGCCTTTATTGGGAATGCGCCGCAGGGTTTCCTTGATTTCTTTAATTTGGCCGCCAATGTCGTTTTTCCCGCGCAGTTCCAATACGACGGGATATAGGCTGGTAAACCACCCGGCGGTGTGGCTGACATCTACGCCTGGGACGGCGGTTTCCCGGCCATGCCCTTCCAGCATAATCAGGCAGCGGTTTCCGCCATGCCAACGCTTCAAGGCGCGGGCCAACGCTGTCAGCAAAAGGTCGGAGGTTTCCGTTTTGAAGGCATGGTTGGTTTTGGCGAGCCAATCGTTCGTTGCGGCGGAAGATAGCGTCAAACCGACCGTCTCCGAATCGCCGTAACGGTTAACGCTGATGGGAAAATCTACGGGAATAGGCGCAGTTTCGGCGGCAGCGGTTTTGGTCCAATAGTCCAGTTCCCGCAGCAGGCTTGGCGTTTCGCTGAATTTCCGCAGCGCTTCGGACCATTGCTTGAACGAGTCCGTCTTCATGGGTAAGCGGATTTCTCGCCCGGCGAGCGTCTGCCGGTAAGCCGTAGCCAGGTCTTCGAACAACACGCCCCAAGAGACGATGTCCACGACAAGATGATGAATGACGATCAACAGCCGGTCGCCGTCTTTCAAACGGCATAAGGCCGTTTTCATCAGAGGGCCTTTTTCTAGATTGAGGCTGCGCTGCATCGTCTCGGCGCAAGCGAGAAAATCTCTTTTACCGTCCTTGGCTTTTCGCATGTCGATGGTTTCGAAGGATAATGGGACGGGAAGCGGGGCGTATTCCTGAACGATCTTGTCATGTTGAATATGGAAACGCATCCGCAGGGCGTCATGATGGTTTTGCAGCGCTTCCAAAGCCAATTTCAAAGCGGATTCGTCGAAACGATCTTTGGCTTTCAGCAAAGCGGAATGGTTGAAATGATGCAAATCTTTCCGCCTTTCTTCGAAGAACCAATGTTGAATAGGCGTCAAAGCAACCGCGCCCGCCGCCGCTTCCTGCATGACTTCTTTCTTCGCGGCTCTTGTTTTGCCCGCCAGAGCGGCGATCGTCGGCGATTGGAACAAATCCTTCATCTCGAGGGCGACGCCCGCCTGGCGCAAGCGGCTGACAGTTTGAATGGCTTTGATGGAATCGCCGCCGATTTCGAAAAACCGCTCGTGAATCCCCACGGTTTTTCGGCCTAAGACGTCCTGCCAGATTTTGGCCATAACCGCTTCGGTCTCGTTGCGCGGCGCGGCGTATTCGGTTTTGGAGCCAAGAGCGAAGGCTTCGGGCGCGGGGAGCGCTTTGCGGTCCACTTTGCCGCTCGGCGACAGCGGCATGGCGTCCAGCTGCGCCCAGCGGGTGGGAATCATATAATCGGGAAGCGTCTTTGCGAGATAGTCTTTCAACGCGGCGGCGTCCAGTACTTCGCTGGCGGCGATATAGCCGATCAGTTCCTTCGCTCCGTCCGCCGCATCGCGGACGACGACGGCGGCGCCGTTGATTTTAGGATGTTGCAGCAAATGGTGTTCGATCTCGCCGCATTCGATGCGGAATCCGCGCACTTTCACCTGATCGTCGCGGCGTCCCATATAAACCACTTCGCCGCCGGGCAGCCAATAGCCCAGATCGCCCGTGAGATAGAGGCGGCGGCCTGGCTTAAAGGGATGGGAGATGAAAGCAGACGCCGTCAGGTCGTCGCGGCGGAGATAGCCCCGCGCCAACCCCGCGCCGCCGATGCCGATTTCGCCGGGCACGCCGATAGGCGCGGGATTCTTATACTCGTCCAATATAAGAATTTCGAAATTGGATATCGGCTTTCCGATAGGAATGGCGCCGTTGTATATCCGCAGGGCATCCACTTCGTGCGCCGTGGCGCATACGGTCGATTCCGTCGGTCCATATGCGTTGACGAAGCGCAAGCATTGGGCGAAAGCGAGAGCGTCGTCCACCCGCGCCGCCTCACCCGCGGAGACCAATAGTCTCAAGGAAGGTAAATCCTCCGCTTTCAACTCGGCGGCGTAGGAGGGCGGCAGCGTGGCGATGGTTACTTGTTTTTCATTTATATAATCGGCGAAGCGGCGGTAATCGTCGACGCGCTCGCGTCCGGCGACGACCAGACAGGCGCCTTGCAACAACGCCATCAGCATCTCCCAAACGGAAGCGTCGAACGAAGACGGAGCGAATTGAAGAACGCGATCCTGCGCCGTTACGCCGAGTCCGCTCTTATGCCAGGCGGCCAGGTTGAGCGCACCCGAATGCTCCAGCATGACGCCTTTGGGCCGCCCTGTGGAGCCTGATGTGTATATGACGTACGCCAGGTTGTCCGCCTTGGCTGCGGAGATGGGATTGGCGGGCGAACCGTCTTGCAGCGCGCAGATATCAGCGGCGTTCTTGAGCGTTTCGCCAAACATTTTCCGATGCTTCTCGTCCGTCAAAACGACGGAGCATTGGGAATCGGAAAGCATATAGTCGATGCGGTCGCGGGGATAACTCGGATCAATGGGAAGATAGGCGCCGCCCGCTTTTACGATGCCCAGAAAAACGATGGGCGTCCATTCGCTGCGGTCGAGCAGGACGGCGGCGAGCTTGTCGGGACCTATGCCGTAATCTTCGCGCAGGCGATGGGCCAGTTTGTTCGCCCGCTCGTTCAATTCAGCGTATGTAAGTTGCGCCTCTTCGCAAATGACCGCCAGCCGGTCCGGCGCGGCGGCGGCGATCTCCTCGAACTGGGCGGCGATAGTTTTCTCTTGCGGGTAAGGAGCGATGCAGTCGTTGAATTCCGTCAAAACCTGGCGGCGCTCCCATTCCGGAAGAATATTGATTTTGTTGATGGATTGCGAAGGATCGGCGACGGCGTTCTTCGCTAACTCGGCGAGATGCTGCGCCATGCGTTCCATCCGGCCGCGGTCGAATAGATCGGTATTGTATTCAAGGTTGAGAAGCATTTCGCCGTTATTTTTTTCTACGAATTCGAAGGAGATGGCGAATTTGCTGACTTGGAATACGTCGATAAAATCGCCGATCTTCACGCCTTCCAATTCGAATTCGCGTTGATTTTTATCTTGCAAGATCAACATGACTTCGAAGAGCGGCGGTCGGCTCATATCGCGTTCCAGACCCAGATCGTCCACCAGCCGGTCGAAGGGATAAGCGCGATGCTCCAAGGCTTCTTCCGCCGTGCGCTTGATTTTCTCGAAGGTTTGCGCGAAGGAATCGCTTCCCTTCAGCCGGTCGCGCAGCGCCAGCGTATTGACGTAGAAACCAATTTGATTCTCCAAATCCGCATGATCCCGCCCCGCGATGGGACTGCCGATGATTATGTCTTCCTGTCCCGAATAACGATAGAAGAGCGTTTTCACCAAGGCCGTCAGCGTCATGAAGAGGCTGCCCCCATGCTCGCGAGCGAAGCGCCGCAGCATCGACGCAAAATCTTTATCCCAAGCGCAAACCACCTTATCGCCGTTAAAGGTTTGAATCGCCGGACGCGGGCGGTCAGTGGGAAGATTCAACGGCGGCGGTTCGGGAGTAAATTGTTGGCGCCAATATTCGCGATGCGGCTGTATGGCCTCGCTGGTCAGCAAGGCGTTCTGCCAGGCGGCGTAATCTTTATAGTGGATTTTCAAGGGCGCAAGAGGATTCTCTTCGTTTTTGGCGAAAGCCTGATATAGCGTCAGCAGTTCGTTCACTATTACGGACGCCGACCAGCCGTCGAAGACGATGTGATGGATGTTAACGAGCAATATATGGCGATGCTCGCCGAGTTTGACCAGCTTGGCTCGCAGCAACGGCCCGCGCGTCAAATCGAAACGCTGCACCGCGTCTTGGCGCGCCAATTTCTTCGCTTTCTCTTCGGATTGGGATTCGCCGCTGACATCGATGAGTTCCACTTGAAAGCCGATATCGTCATGGATAATCTGCCGCGGTTCGCCCGCGATGGAAGCGAAAGTCGTACGCAGCGATTCGTGGCGCTTCACGATGGTTTCCAGCGCTTTTCGCAACGCTATAACGTTGAACGATCCTTCTAATAACAGCGCTGTGGGCAGGCTGTAGGCTTCGGAAGCTACTTCCAATTGACTTAGAATCCACAAGCGCCGCTGGGCGTGAGAAACGGCGTAATCGGGGCGGGGCGGCAGCGGCTCAATAGCGGCGTAATCCCGCTTCTGCGCCGTCCGAATATATTCCGCCAGCTGACGGATCGTAGAGCGTTCGAAGAAGAGGCGGATGCTGACGTCGACTCCGAAATCGCGGTGGATCCAGGATAGGATGCGGATGGCGTTTAATGAGTTGCCGCCGATTTCCAGGAAGGGGGAATTGACGCCCACACGCTCCAATCCTAACGTCTCGCGCCATATCGCCGCCAATTTCTCTTCCGTCTCGCCGGCGGGCGGTTCGTAAGCGATGCGGTCGTAAATCAGTTCTTCCGGTTTGGGCAAAGCGCGACGGTCAATCTTGCCGTTCACGTTGAGCGGGAAAGCATCCATACGCACGAAGAAACTGGGTATCATCGCGGGCGGCAGGTAATCGCGCAATCGCTCGCGCAGAACGGCGCCGTCGATGGGAGTTTTTTCCGTGTAGTAGCAAGCGAGCGCTTCCTGGCCGTCCGCGCGTTTGTGGACGGCGGCGAGGGTTTGGTCGATTTCCGGCGAAGCGAGCACGGCGCGGTCGATCTCCGCCAATTCCACGCGCACTCCGTTGATTTTGACTTGGCGGTCGACGCGCCCGATGAAATCGATGGCGCCATCAGGAAGAAAGCGGCCTAAATCGCCGGTGCGGTAAATGATGTCGTCGGGATTGTCCGATAATGGATTATGAACGAAACGCTCCACCGTCATGGCCGGATCACGGAAATAACCCTGGCAGCGGAAAGGCGGCTGAATGCAGATTTCGCCGATGGCGCCCGCCGCCGCCGTTTTTTTCTCTTTGAGAATAAAAACATTTGCGCCCTGGATCGGCTTGCCGATGGGGATGATTTTATTGGGATCGCCGATGGGGCCGTCGAGGCGGTTGAAAATTTTCGCCAGCGTGGTTTCGGACGGTCCGTATAGATTGACGAATTGCGTTTGATCGCCTAAACACTCCCGCCCGCGCAATACGTCTTTGCCTAACAGCGCTTCTCCCGCCAGAATCACAAAGCGCATGGCGGAGAGGATTTTTTTGCGCTCGCCGCGCGCTTCGATTTCATTGAGCAGCATACGAAAGATGCTGGGTACGATGTGCATCAGCGAGACTTGTTTTTCGTCCAGCCAGCGCAACAGCAGAGAAGCGTTTCCCCGCAACTCATGATCGGGAATGCAGACGATTCCGCCGGATAGAAGCGGAACGAAGATATCGCGCAGGCTGACGTCGAACGTCGTCAGCGCCAGGTTGCTAGCGCGGACGGAAGCGTCGAATCCAAACTCGGAAATCTCCCATTGAATAAAATGGCTTAATCCTTCATGGCTGCTAAGAATGGCTTTCGGTTCGCCGGTGGAGCCGGAGGTAAAAATGACGTACAGGCTATCGCCGGGAACGGGGCGATCTTCCAGATTTTCGTCCGCTTTGCCGCTCGTAACGGCGGCGCGGCTATTCTCTCCCCAGCGTTCATAATCAAAAGCGCCGTCTTCACCCGCGATAAAAATCCCTTGCGGCGGGGATTGGAGTTGAATAGCGGATAGGGCGGTGTCCAGGGACGATTTCCACGCTTCGCTGGTAATAAGGATCGCCGGTTCGATTTTATTGAGAATCGTTTCCAGCCGCTTGATGGGGCTGTCCACGTCGAGAGGAACAAAGACGCCGCCCGCCTTTTGCGCGGCGAGAATGCTGACGAGATAATTGATGCTGTTGCGCTGATAGACGCCAACCAAAACGCCGCGCTGGACGCCTCGTTCGCGCAGAGCGCGGGCGAGAATATTGGCGCGGCGATTCAGTTCGCGGTAAGAAATTTCCTTCCCAGCGCCATCGGCGGCGATGGCATCCGGCGTTCGGCGCGCTTGTTCTTCGAATAAATCCAATACCGTCGCATCGGCGCGATAGGAAGCAGCGGATGGCGTTGAAATATCATCGGCGCTTAGTTTTTCTCTTTCGCTTAAAATTTCTATTTCATCGAAAAGAATATTTTCATTTTGCAAAACGGCGGCGACGAGCGAGCGGAAATGGTTTTCCATATTTTCGATCTGTCGCCGATCATAGGCGTTGGCGTTATAGGTAAACTTGATTTCGGTTTCTTCACCCGGATGAATGACGATGCCGAAATCGTAGTGCATCTGCTCAACGCCGCGAACATTTTCGACGATAAAGCCAAGGGAAGAATGAGCCGATCCATCCTGCAGTTTTTGCGCCAGGGGAAAATTCTCGAAGACCAGCAAATGATTCAGCAGGTCATGTTTCAACGGCGAACGCGTCTGAATTTCCACTAGCGGATAATAATGATGCGGCTCGCATTCCGCCGCCCGGCGTTGGACGTTTTGCGCCAATTCGGCAAAAGTTTGATGGTCGTCTATTCGAATGCGCACCGGCAAGGAATGGAGAAACAAGCCTACCATATTCTCCACGCCATTCACTTCCGCCGGACGTCCGGAAACCACGGCGCCGAAGACAACGTCGCGTTTCCCGGAATAACGTCCTAACAAAATTCCCCACAAAGTCTGTATGACTGAATTCAAGGTCGCGCCCAATCGCGCCGCCAGTGCGTTCAGTCCGGCGCAGGTCTCTTTAGAAAGCGAAAAGGGACGTTCTTCCAAAGCGTATTCCGCAAACGTCCCTGCTATCCTGCCCAAAGGAACGGCGAGCGCGTCGTAGCCTTCCAGATAGGCGTCCCAAAAACGGCGCGCGGCGTCTTTGTCCCGCTGTTCCAGCCAGTCGATGTAATCGCCATAAGAAGGCGCTGGAGCGAGCGCAAGCGGCTGTTTCGTTCGCAAGGCTTGATAGATGGACGCGAAATCCTCCTGCAATACGCCCAGAGACCAGCCGTCGAGGATGATGTGATGATGGCTCCAGACTACCTCGAAGGTTTTGTCTTCTATTTGCAGCAGCGCGATACGCATGAGGACGCAGCGGGTTAAATCGAAGGGACGGCGGCGATCCTCTTGGCAGTAGTATTCGACGCGCGCCTCGCGTTCGGCGGCGGGCAGATGGCGCAGGTCTTGGTAATGAAACTCGGCGTCGCGTTTTTTCCACACGATCTGCAAGGGGCGTTTGACTTGTTTATAAACAAAGGAAACGCGCAGAATCGCATGGCGCCTTACTAATTCGTTCCATGCAGATTCAAAGAGGCCGCGGTCCAAATCGCCGCGCAGGCGATAGGCGAATTGTTCGAAATAGGAATTGGAATTTTCTTCGGCCAGCGAATGATACAGCATCCCTTCCTGCATCGTGGAGAGAGGCAGAATGTCTTCCACTTCATGCGCCGCCGCGCCGATGGAGCGCAATAATGAATCGAATTCGTCCAAATTCAATTCGCAATAATGCAAATCGCTGGGAGTAATCTCATCATGAATTCGATCCCGGCAATAATCGATGACGCGCCGCAGCTCGTTTTGATAATTATCCAGAAAATGTTGGATGGTTTCCTGGCGATGGATGCGGCGGTTGTAATGAATGGCTAGTTGCAAACGCCCATCGAAAACGGCGCCTTCTATTTCCAATAGGTGAGCGCGTTCGACCTGATCTCCGCAAGAATGGCTTGTTGATTCCTTCGCCAAAGAGAAAAGGCGATTAGGCCCGGCGTCGAAACTACCCAAATAATTGAAAGCGATTTCCGGCGCCAGACCGAACGCCAAATCTTCTTTCAACTCCGCTAGCGTAAGATATTTCAATATTCCATAGCCGACGCCCTTCTTGGGAATCCGGCGCAGCGTTTCTTTAATGGTCTTAATTTGAAGTGGTAGATCGTTAGCGCCGGATATATCCAAGATGGCGGGATAAAGGCTAGTAAACCATCCCACGGTTCGGCTCGCATCGATGCCTTCGGCCACAGATTCGCGTCCATGCCCTTCGAGCAGCAGGCGAAAGCGTCCGCCGCCGCTCCAATTCTTGAGCGCGCGGCTTAGCGCCGTCAGCAACAGATCGTTGATCTCCGTGCGATAGGCATGACTGGCGCGCTTGAGCAAATCCTCCGTTTCTTGCGCGGTTAGTTCTGCATGAAGTACATCTTCGTCTCGATACAGATTATCGGCGGCGTCAAAATCACGGGGGATAGCGTCCCAAGCGGTGGATTCAATTTCCCGCCAATAGGATTTTCCCGCCAATAGCGAATCGCTGCCGGCGTAAACATCAAGAGCATCGCCCCATTGGATAAACGACGACGTTTTAGCGGGCAGATGAATGGTTTTTCCTTCCTGCGCTTGCCGGTAAGCGGATTCCAGGTCTTCCATAAGGATGCGCCAGGATACGCCGTCGATAACCAAATGGTGGAACAGCAACAGCAGCCGGTCGCCGTCTTCCAGCCGGAACAGCGCCGCTTTCATCAAGGGGCCGGTTTCCAGATTAAACGATTTCTGCATTTCCTCGGCGCGAGCTGTCAACGCCGCCGCGCCGTCTTTGTTTTGGCGCAAGTCCGCCGTTTCGAAATGAAGCGGATGGGAAAGACCATTCACTTCTTGGATAATATCGTCTCTCTGAAAGCGATAGCGCATACGCAAGGCGTCGTGATGTTCCTGAATGGCGGCTAACGCTTGCCGCAGCGCCGCTTCGTCGAGCTGCTCTTGCGCTCGCCATAAGGCGGCATGATTGAAATGATGGCGATCGGAGAAATGCTCCTTAAAGAACCAACGTTGAATCGGCGTCAGTCTCGCCTCGCCGACCGCCGCGCTCTGGTTGGCCGCGCGTGTGATTTCTTTCGCTTGCCCGGCGAGGACGGCGATGGTCCGCGCTTGGAAGAGTTGGCTCATCTCCACTTTCAGGCCCACCTGGTATAAGCGGCTGACGACTTGAATGGCTTTGATGGAATCGCCGCCCAAAGCGAAATAATCGTCGTAAATCCCCACGCTGGACGCGCCGAGAACTTCTTTCCACGCTTGCGCCAGTTTGGCTTCGATTGGATTTCGCGGAGCGGCGTAGGCCGTTCCCGTATTGATGGTTCGCCGATCAGGCGCAGGCAGCGCTTTTCGATCCACCTTGCCGTTAGCCGTTAAAGGGAATGTTTCCATCTGAACGAAATAGGATGGAATCATATAAACCGGCAGCGTCTGCGAAAGATGCTGGCGCAGCGTCTGGATGTTCAACGGTTCGGCGGCGGTGAAATAAGCCGTCAGTTCCTGCGCTCCGCTCTCGGCTTCATGCGCCAGGACTACAGCCTTTTCGATGCGGGGATGCTGCAACAGCTGATGGCCGATCTCTTCCAACTCGATGCGAAAGCCGCGGATTTGCACTTGTCGATCGTTGCGGCCTAAATACTCGACGCCGCCGTCAGCCAGCCTGCGTCCCAGATCACCCGTCCGGTAAAGCCGCTCGTTCTTGCGGAAGGGGCTGGCGAGAAAACGCTCTTTCGTCAATTCCGGACGGTTGAGGCAGCCCTGGCAAACGCCGGTTCCGCCGACGTAGATTTCGCCCGCGACGCCGATGGGCTGTTGGTTCATGAATTCGCCGCAAATATAGAGCGTGGTTTCGGGAATGGGGCGCCCGATGGGGCTGCGCCCGCCCGCGCCGGATATATCGCTCGATCGAATCGGATAATAAGTAACGTGCACCGTGGTTTCAGTGATGCCGTACATATTGATAAGAGCGATTTTGTCGAGGGGATACAGTTCCGTCCACGGGCGCAGAAAAGCCGGTTCCAGCCGGTCGCCGCCGAAGATGACATAACGCAGATGTTCGCCGAGGTTGTGAGTCTTTTGGCGCCGTTCCGCTTCGATCAGGTTGTAGAACGCGCCCGGCGTCTGATTCAAAACTGTGATTTTATTTTGCTGGATGAAATCCAAAAAAGCGTGGCTGTCCCGCGCGACTTCTTTTGGAACGACAACCGTTTTTCCTCCATACAATAACGCTCCATACATTTCCCATACGGAAAAATCGAAGCAGAAGGAATGAGCGATGGCCCAAACGTCGTTTTCATGAAAATCGAAATCGAATCGGCTGTTTTTCATCAATCGTACGACGTTGCGGTGCGTAATCAGGCAGCCTTTAGGCTTGCCCGTCGAACCTGAAGTATAGATGACGTAGGCGGGCATATCCGGCTTAGCCGCCGGAGCTGGATTGGAGGTTTCAGCGGAAGCGAAGGAATGGATATCGACGGCTTTTTCCCGAACAGCGGGCGCCAGCGTTTGCGCTAGCGTTCCGCTGGTCAAGAGAACGCGGCAGCCGCTGTCTTCCATCATGAAATTAAGCCGCTCCGCCGGATATTCGGGATCGAGGGGAACATACGCGCCGCCTGCTTTTAAAACGCCAAGCAGAGCGACGGGCGTCCATTCGCTGCGTTCGAGCAGAACGCCGACGAGATCGCCCGGCTTGACTCCGTATTGTTGGCGCAGGGCGTTGGCGATTCGATTCGCCCGCGCATTCAATTCCCGATATGCAAGAACGGCGCCGCCGAAAACGACGGCGGGACGATCCGGCGTCTGATGGACTTGTTCTTCGAAAAGATCGGCAAGCGTCTTATTCTGGGGATAATCGGCGCTAGTGTTATTCCACTGCGCCAGCTGATCGCGCTCTTCATGCGTGAGAATATCCATGCCGCCGATAGGACGATCGGGAGAAGCCGCGATTTCCTGCAAAATTTTCAAGAAATATCCGCGCCAGCGTTCCGCTGTCTCCCGCTTGAAGAGACGAGTGGAATATTGAAAATCGAGATGCAGCGTTTCGCTCTCTTCAACAATATCAAGACTAAAATCGAACATGGAAGCGGGAAGATGAATCTCTCGCGCCATGAAAGTAAGGTCTTTGATCGTGAAGACGCGCGAATCGGCGTTTTCGTAAGACAACATCGCGTCGAATAGCGCATGGCGGCTTTGAGAGCGGGATGCATTCCACTCCGCCAATTTTTCGAAGGGATAATCTTGGTTGTCGTAGACGGCGGCGCAGGTGTTCTTGACGGAATCGAGAAATTCGCGGAAAGGCGCATCCCCGCGCGGATGGCAGCGCAAAACCACGGTATTGACGAACATGCCTACGGCTTCCGCCAATTCGGCGCGCTGGCGTCCGGATGCGGGGCCGCCTACGAGAATGTCGTCCTGGCCCGTGAGCCTATAAAGCAGAACGTTATAAGCCGCCAAGAGCAGCATGTAGAGCGAGGCGCCGGATTGCTTGGCCAGCGTTTTCAATCGGCGCAGCAAAGGCGCGTCTACTAATGCCAAAAGATGATCGCCTTCGAATGACAACTCGGCAGGACGGGGATAATCGGAAGGTAAGTTCAACGCTGGAAGCGTTCCGCCAAGCTGTTCCCGCCAGAAGGCTTCCTGTTTGGCGATCTTCTGCGATTTCTGCTCCTCTTCGATCAAGCGCAGACATTCCCGGTAGGAATGTTTGATCGGCGTCAGTGAAAGCCCTTGATAAAGCGCCATCAAATCGCGGGCGATGATATTGAAGGAGATGCCATCGACGGCGATGTGGTGGGCGTCGGCCATCAAGAGATAACGATCGGGCCGGATTTTAACGACGCCGACGCGCAGCAGCGGCGCTTGCTCCAGATCGAAGGGGCGCAGAAATTGTTTTTCGATTTCGCCGATGCCATCTTCATCTGCTTCGTAGCGCTCGACGGAGAAACGCGGCTCGTCGGCGATGTGCTGGGTCAATTCACCGTCAATGACGAGAAAACGAGCGCGCAGGCTTTCATAACGGCGGATGATTTGGGCGAAACAATCTTCCAATTTGTCGACATCGAGCGGTCCGTCGATCCAGAAGGACTGCGGCAGATGGTATGGGAACTGGCCGCCGGGACGTTGGCTCAGCGCGTAAAGCCGCCGCTGCGTCGAGGAAGGCGCTAGGAAGCGGCGCGGCGCGTCTTCCGGCGCTTCGAAGGCGAATCCAGCGGCGCGGATTTCCTCTATGCTTTCCTTGATGCTCCACAAAACGAGGTCGATGTCCTCTTCGCTATGCGCCGCCGAAAAGAAGCAAATCCGGCGTTCCCATGTATAAACGCCATTAATCATCAATAACAAATAAAGTATCTCCATCTCGATGGGATGAAGATGATCGGATTCGCTCAGCGGAACCAGGCGCCATTGCGAGGCGAAATGCTTTGCCCGCATAGGAATCCGCTCCTTTTCACACCAATAATTTAAAGCGTCGCAGAAGGCCGTCGTGCGGCGCGTGGTTTCTTCCTGCAAGGCGGGGCCGCTTTCCTTCAGTTTCAGAAGCGCGGCGCGGGCCGACGCCATCGTCATGGGATTGCGTCCGAAGGTGCCGCCGAAATAGATCATATCCGAACGCGGGCCGGAGTTGTCGCCGTAATCCCATGCGCCGCCGTCGATGTAATCGAGATACTTCGTCTTGCCTGCGATGACGCCGATGGGCATCCCGCCGCCGACAATCTTACCGTAAGTTGCGATGTCGGCTTGTACGCCGAACCATGCCTGGGCGCCGCCGGGATGAATACGGAAGCCGGTAATCATTTCATCGAAAATGAGCGCGATCTCCCGTTCCCGCGTCAATCGCCGCAGCCGCCGCAGAAACACCTGCGGTTGCAAATCGGGATTGCGGCTTTGCGCCGGTTCCACCAGCACGGCGGCGATTTCCGGCGCATGAGCGGCGATGAATTCCAACGATTCCGGCGCGTCGTATTCCAAAACGATCACGTCTTCGATCATGCCGCGAGGCGTACCCAAGCCGACGGGAGCGATTTCGCCGTCCGCTTCTTCCGCTAGCACGCCGTCGAAGATGCCGTGATAGGAATTTTTAAAGAGGACTATTTTGTTTCGCCGCGCCGCCGCCCGCGCCAGGCGCAGCGCCACCATCACGGCTTCCGTGCCCGTGTTGCTGAATGTAACGCGCTCCATGCCCGTCAACTCGCAGATCAACCGCGCGACTTCGCCTGTCAAATCGCATTGCGTTCCTAGCTCCATGCCTTCCGCCATTTGGCGGGTGAGAGCGTCGACGATGAAGGGGGGAGTATGGCCGAAGAAATGCACGCCCATGCCCATCGCGATATCGATATACTCGTTGCCGTCCACATCCCAAAATCGCGAGCCATGCGAGCGGGCGGAGACGATGGGAAATTTCGCTTCTTTGAATTGGCCCCAATAAGAGAGCGTATGCTTCCAATCCGCCAGCGTCGAGCGGGATTGGCTCGTCATGGTTTTAGAGGTTTTCGCGCGCTCTGTATGGCGGCGGATAACGCCGTCGATGAACGCCCGCTGTTCCGGCGTAAATGCGCTGCCTTTTTTGAGATTAAGCGAACGGAATTTTTCCGCGCCCTTGCCCATTTTTTTTGCTTCCGTTTTAGAGGCGACAGATGGCGTGCTGGAGGCTTTCGGTAATGGTGAAATCTCTCCCGCAGGCGGCGCTAAAATGGAAGATGGCTGGCGCAACAGTTCCGAAACGATCTGCGCGTTTTGGGCGGATATCTGCGAGAGGCATTGCAATTGCTGCTGCATGAGTTGCAGCAGCGCGTTTCCGCCGCTGAGAGCGGTGGTTGGAATGGTCTGAACATTAGCAGGCGGCGTTGGGGGCATAGACAACGGTTCGAAGGCGGGCGGCGTTGGTGGAGGCGGCGCGGCGGCTTCCTTGATGGCGCCATGTTGAACCAGATGAGCGGATAGATCGTCGAGATTGATAAGTTCTTGGAAAAATTGGCTCATCTGCAATTCGACGCCGTAGCGGTTTTTGATCTCCAATCCCATTTTCAGCAGCATCAGCGAATCCAATCCCATTTCCATCAAATTGTCCTGAGGTTGGATGTCTTGCGGAGCGAAGCCGCCGATTTCCGCCAGAATTTTCGTCAAATCGACCAATACTCTTTTTCGAACATCGTCAATGCTGGTAGAGCTTATTTGTTTATTATCAATAGCCGATGAAGCCGCTTGCAAATCTTTCATCTCTTCGATGGTTGCCTCCTGACAATGAACCGCGTTAATTTTTTCCGCCCGTATGGGAGATAGATCGAGCCAATACCGTTTTCGTTGGAAGGGGTAGTTTGGAAGAACAACTTTCCGATAAGCGTAGGGCGCGTCGAATCCTTCCCAATCGATATCCGCTCCATGAACGTACAAAAGACCCAAACTCGCTAACATGCGCCGCCAGTCGTCCACGCCTTTGCGCAGCGACGGCAGCCATAAGCGATCGTCTCCCGGCGCGCATTGGCGTCCTAGCGCCGTGAGCGCATCCATCGGGCCGATTTCTAAAAACAGGATATAGCCGTCGCCAACCATAGATTGAATGGCGTTATAAAAAAGCACCGGCTGCAAAATTTGCTGGCTCCAATAGGAGGGCGAAGCGATTTCTTTCGGCGGAATCAAACCACCCGCCGCGGTGGAATAGAACGGAATTTGGGGGGGAGAAAATGTCATCTTCGCCGCCTGCGCTGCAAAATCCTTTACTATCGGCTCCATGCGGCGCGAGTGGAAAGCGTGAGATACGCGCAGCGGGCGCGATTCGATTTGCTCTTTTTTGAATCGATCCAATACCGCGTGAATCGCATCCTCGTCTCCGGAAATCGTAATGCGTTCAGGCCCATTTACCGCCGCAATGGAAATTCGCTCGCCATAGGCGCTAATGGCGTTGCGTACAGCCGCTTCCGAGGCGAAGACGGCGGCCATCGTTCCGCCTGCTGGCAGGCTTTGCATTAGCCGCCCCCGCTCCGCCGCCAGTTGCAATCCCGTCTCCAGCGTAAAAACGCCTGCAGCGCAAGCGGCAGCGTATTCGCCGATGCTGTGGCCCACAACTGCCGAGGGGGTGATGCCCCAAGAACTCCATAATTCCGTCAGCGCATATTCAATGGCGAATAATGCAGGCTGGGTAATGGCGGTTTGATTCAACGCTTCTACTTCTTCGGCGGCTTCGCTGTAGAGAAGATCGATAAGCGAAGGCTTGAACTGCGTTCGCAGCAGCGCGTCGCAGCGCTCCAACGCCTCGCGGAACACCGCCTGCGTTTGGAATAATACGCGGCCCATGCCGACGTACTGTGCGCCTTGGCCCGTATAGAGAAAAGCAATTCCCTTCGCGCCCAGTTCGCTCTTTTCGCGGCTTTGTATTAGATTCGGCGCGGCTTCGCCCTTCCCATATGCCTCAAGTGCTTGAGCCATTTCCTCTTTCGAAGCGCCAATCAACGCCAGGCGCTGCGTGAAATGCGCCCGGTTTATGACGGTATGGCATAGATCGGCGAGAGGAGAGCCGTCCTCGCTTAGGAATTGGCGATAGCGTTCCCCCAGTTCTTGCAAGGCGATATCGTTTTGCGCCGAGAGAGGAAGAATATGCAGCGGGCGTTCGGCTTTTACGTTTGCCGCAGGAGAAAATTCCGGCGCTTCCTCTATAAGAACATGGGCGTTAGTGCCGCTTAATCCAAACGAACTGACGCCCGCTACGCGGGGCGCATCGGTCTTGATCCAATCCATCGCCTCGCTGACGACTTTAATGGGCGTTTCGTTCCAAGGAATATGCTGGTTTGGCGTATGGTAATGCAGACTGGCGGGAATCTTTTTATGTTGTAGAGAGAGGATGACTTTGATGACGCCCGCAATGCCCGCGGATGCTTCCGTATGGCCGATATTGGTTTTCACGGAGCCGATGAGTAGTTTCTTTTCCGGCGGCCGTCCCTTGCGAAAAACTTCGCTCAGCGCGTTGACCTCAATAGGATCGCCGAGAATGGTGCCGGTGCCGTGGGCTTCGATATAATCGACATCGTTCGGAGATAGATCCGCTGCGTCCAGCGCTTTACGAATCGCTTCGCGCTGGGCGGGGCCGTTGGGAGCCGTCAGGCCGTTGCTGCGCCCGTCATGATTGACGGCGGCGCCGCGGATGACGGCGAGTAGGCGGTCGCCGTCCCGCTGCGCTTCCGATAGGCGCTTGAGCAAAATCAACCCGCAGCCTTCGCCGCGGCCATAGCCGGAAGCGGCGTTATCGAACGTGCGGCAGCGTCCATCGCGAGAAAGCGCATTGACCTTGGCAAGAGCAATGAAACTATCCAATGAGAGCAAAAGGTTGACGCCGCCGGTCAGCGCCAAATCGGATTCGCCGCTCCATAAACTTTGGATCGCCAGATGCAGCGAGACGAGGGAGGATGAGCAAGCCGTATCCACCGTTAGGCACGGTCCGCGAAAATCGTAGGTATACGACAGCCGTCCGGCGGCGGTGCTGAACATGACGCCGCTGCCGGAATAGGGCGTGATGCGCGCGGCGTCGCCGGAATGAATATGCGCTTGAATGTAATCGTAATTGGAAAGGCCGAGGAAAACGCCGGTGCGGCTGCCGCGCAGTTTGGCGATATTGACGCCCGCGTTTTCCAGCGTTTCCCAACTGACTTCCAAGAGAATCCGCTGCTGGGGATCGATGGCTTCCGCCTCGCGGGGCGTGATGCCGAAAAAGGCGGCGTCGAATCGATCGGCGTTTTTCAAGAACGCGCCGCAACGGGTATACATTTTACCCGGCGCGTCGCCGTTGGGATCGTAATAAGCGTCCACATCCCAGCGATCCGGGGGAATCTCCGCGACGGCGTCCACTCCATTAATTAACAGATTCCAAAATGCTTCGGGAGAGTTGGCATCGCCGGGAAAACGGCAGCCAACGCCGATGACGGCGATCGGCTCCTTCTTTTTCAGCGAATCGTTTTCCGCCAGTAATTCTTTAATTTTGGCGGACGCTTTTTTCAGCGTTTGAACATACTTTTGTTCGGCAGCTTGATCCATATTCCAACTTCCCGAAACTTCGCATTTTCAATAGGTGAACTATCATGCAGGGTAGGCTAAAAGCGAAGTACAGCCTTCCTTGTCAATATCTAATAACTACTCCTGAGAAAAAAATTAAAACTGTAGGATGGATCATGTCGTTTGACCCATCAATTACTCCATTCTTTAAATATCGATGGGTCAAAAAACGCGACCCATCCTACTTTTCTGCCTGTCCCGCTTCAAACAAGCAATTCGTCGATTTCTTTCAATACCGATTGCGTTTCCGTTTTGGATTCATCCGGCGCCGGTTCGCTCTCTTCCAATATGACGACTTCGTCCAATAAATATCGGGAAATCTTATCTAATGTTGGATAATCGTAAAGCAACGACGCTGGCAGCGAGGCGCCGATCTCCTTGCTTAAGCGGTTGCGCATATCCACTGTCGTCAGCGAGTCGAATCCCTGGTTCACCAGCGGTTGGTCGGGCGCGATACGCTCCGACTCGTTGTATCCCAATACGCTTTGCGCGATGCGTTGCAGCCGCGCCGCCAGCAGGCCGCGCCTTTGCGCGGGCAAGACTTCGCGCAGTTCGTTGGCGATATCGCGGCGGTCGCTTGGGGCTTCGTCCGCCGCCGATTTCGCCGTTTCGCCGATAAGGTTGGCGAATAGCCCAGCGGAAGCATCAAGGCCGTGGCTGGCGCCGTAGGCGTTCCAATCCACGTCGAAAGCGCAGGCTTGAATCATGTTTTCTTGCAAGATAGTTTTCATCAGCCTCATGCCGGTTTCCGGTTGGATATAGCGGATGCCCTGCGCGAAAAAGCGGTCGACGGCCATATCCGCCGCCATGCCCGCATCGGCCCACGGCCCCCAGTTGACGCTGACCGCCGCAAGGCCGAGCTGGCGGCGGTAATGCGCTAATCCGTCCATAAAGGCGTTAGCCGCCGCGTAATTGCTTTGGCCTAGATTGCCGATGATGGCGGCGACGGATGAGAAGAGCGCGAAGAAATCCAGATCGTCGTTCTTGGTTGCTTGATGCAGATTCCAGGCGCCGCGAACTTTCGGCGCCATGACTTTTTGGAAGCGCTCCCACGTTTGTTCCGCCATCATGCCGTCATCGAGCAGTCCCGCCGCGTGGATGATTCCCTTGAGGGGCGGCATAGCGCTGCGAATATGGTTCAGGATGCGCTCCACATCGGCGCCGCAAGCCATATCGCCCTGCAAAACGGCGATTTCCGCGCCACCTTCGCGCAGTTCGCGCATAACAGCTTCGGCGGCGGGTTTGGGAGCGCTGCGTCCCGTCAACGCGAGATGGTGGGCGCCTTGCTCCGCCAACCAGCGAACCATCAGCAGGCCGAGAGCGCCAAGGCCTCCGGTGATGAGGTAAGTTCCCTCGCTTTGAATCAGGCCGCGCCGTTGAATGTTCTCGCGACGAATTTCATCTTGGCGAGATAGAACAATCTTGCCGATATGCTTTGCCTGCGCCATATAGCGATAGGCGTCGATGGCGTTCGCGAGGGGAAAAACGGTAATGGGCAGCGGCTTCAAATCGCCCTTGGCGAATTTCGCCATCAGCTCATGGAACATGCGCCCGATCAACGCCGGATTTTGGCGCGACACCGCCGCCAAGTCGAAGGGATAATAGGCGAAGGTAGGATTCAACTCGCGAACTTGGCTTGCATCCCAAATGCCGATTTTGCCCATCTCCAAAAAGCGGCCCAGATTCGCCAGTACGGAAAAACTCTTGGCGATGAATTCGCCCGATAGGGAATTGAGAACGGCATCGACGCCGCGCCCGCCGGTGATTCGCTTAATCTCGTCCGCAAAATCCAGCGTCCGCGAATTTAAGACATGATGGACGCCGAGGGATCGCAAGTATTCCCTCTTTTCGGGGGAACCCGCCGTAGCGAAAATCTCCGCTCCCGCATCCAGCGCTAGTTGAACGGCGGCCATGCCCACGCCGCCAGCGCCCGCGTGAATAAGAATGCGCTCCCCGCGCTTCAATGCGCCCAATTCATGCAATGCATAGTAAGCCGTCAGAAAAGTGGCGGGGATAGTAACGGCCTCTTCCAATGTCATGCCGTCCGGTTTTTTGAAAACGAAAGCGCGGTTCAGCGTGATGTAACTGCCAATGCAGCCGGGAGCGGCCATGGCGATTACGGGATCGCCAACCTTCAAATCGCCGACGTTCTCGCCGATGGCGGCGACGGTTCCGGCGGATTCGTAGCCCATAAGTCCCGCATCGCCGGGATACTGTCCCAGCGCGTTGAGAACGTCGCGGAAATTCAATCCGGCGGCATGAATCCGCACTTCCACTTCATCCGCATCGGGAACGCGGCGCTCGCGGATTTTGAAGGATAACTCGTCCAGCGTTTTGCGCGCGCCGACGTCCAGATAATAGGCTTGCGTCTCCGAGACGGCGGGATAAGCTAGCGTCTTGTCATACTCTTGGCGCGAGGTTTTCGCTTTCCGCCTCGCCAATCGCGCCGCGAAGCGGCGTCCACCCCGGCGCAAGGCGGTTTGATCCTCGCCGTTGGACTTATTCATCAATTCCAACAAGGCAAGCGCGCTAGCCGCCGAGGCGTCGTTATCGATATCGAGCAGGCCGCCCCACATTTCCGGATGCTCCAGCGCCAGCGCTCTTCCCAATCCCCAAAGCGCCGCTGATGCCGGAGGCGTCAAGCGGTCTTCCGGCGCCACTGCCTGGCAGCGGTTAGTAACGAGCCAAAGTTGGGCCTTATCCGTTTTGTTCAATTTTTCTAAAGCATGGACGATATGAAGTACGCCGCCGCACAGGCGTTTCTCTTCTTCCTCCAGCGCCTGCGTATCTTGAGAGGGCATGGCGTCCACGCCCCAGAGAAAGAGAATCTTCGTCATAGCCGGGGAAGAGTCCTTCGCCCAATGTTCGAACAAACGCATAAAATCTTCAGCGTTGGCGGGATCGATCGTAGAAATATTGTCTCCCGTTTTTTCGAATTGCTTCCCCGCAACTACTTTGATATATGCTTCCCCTTTTTTCTCGATCTCCTTTTCCAAAGCGTCGCATACGCCTTGCGAATCGGCGAAGAGAATATAACGCAATTTCTCTTGGGCTGCGGAAAACTCCTCCGCTTTCATCTCGCGCCATTCGATTTCGTATATCGAATTCTTGTCGTCTTCGCGCAGTTCGCGGTACAGCGTTTGGCGATCCGTTAGTTTCAAAAGGAAGTCTTTAATTTCGAGCGCCTGTTCGCCTTGGCTGTTGAAGACGGCGATTTCGCACTTGATGATGCTTTCCTGCAATTTCACGCGCGTATAGCAATACAATTCTCCCGCCAGCGAGCGATGAACTTGAACTTGGCTCATGTGCAGGGGAATTAAAATATTATCGCCTTCCAGCATCGCCGTCGCTGACGCTTTACAGGCGGGCAGCACCGTTTGCAGCATAGAATCGATCAATCCGGGATGAACGGCCGCGTCGTCGATGGCTTTGGCCGGTTGCAGACGGCAAAAGGCTTCGTCCGTTCCTTGTCGGATGGCGTGGATGCATTGGAAATTAGGGCCAGTGCTGTAGCCGACGCTTTCGATATAGGAATAGAATTCCTCCGATTCCATCGCGCCGCTGGAAAATTTCTCTTCCAACTCTCGCCAAGAAGAACCGGACGTCGTCATGTCTGACTGTTGATCGCTCTTGCGGGCGATGTTGCCGGAGCAATGAGTAATCCAGGAAGCGGCGTCGTCCTCGGCGGATCGGCTGACGATACGGAAAGAGGGCTTGGCGCTTTTGCTATTTTCTATAATGGTCTGCACCCAGCGTGATTCGCCTTCGTTCACCACCAATGGCGCGGTGAACTCCACCTCTTCAATAACGCCCATTCCATCGCCGAATACGCGGCGGCAGGCGGAAAGCGCCATCGAAACGTGGGCGGCGGCGGGAGAAATAATCTTGCCGTATATTTTATGCTCTTTCAAAAAAGCAGGCCGCGTTTCGGTGAAAAGATTTTGAAAGAGAATAATGCCGCCATCGAGGCAAGGCGAGGCAATCTTCTGGCCCAGATAAGGATGCGCGTTCCGGCCAAGAGAAATCTCTCCTCCCGATTGGCCGTTCTGAACCGGACTCATGTAGTAACTTTTTCGTTGGAAGGGATAGGCCGGCAGCGCGATTTTTGTTCGGGAATAAGACGCGTCGAAGCCTTCCCAATCGATTTCCGCGCCGCGAACGTAAATTTCCGCCAAGCTGGCGAGCAGGAAATTCCAATCGTCCTCCCCTTTTTTCAATGAGGCTAGAAACGCTTTGTTTTCCTGGGAAATGCTGCGCCGCGCCAGTCCCGTCAGCGTCGGCGCCGCGCCCATTTCCAGAAATATGTCCGCATTTTCCGCCGCCATCGTCTCCATCGCCGCCAGAAAACGCACCGGCCGCCGTATCTGGTTGGCCCAATAAGAAGCGCTGGCCAAATCGCCGCTCGCCGCTTTTTTCCCCGTAACTGTCGAGACGATCAATAATCGCGGCGCCTCATAGTTCACGCTGGCCGCGATGTGTTCGAATTTGTTCAGGATCGGATCCATTAGAGGAGAATGGAAAGCGTGGGATACGTTGAGTTCTTGCGATGAAATCCCTTTGCTTTTCAACTTGGCGAGGATTTCCGCCACGGCTTCCCGCCGTCCGGAAATTACCACGCTGCCCGGCGAGTTGATCGCCGCGAGGGAAGCGTCCGTTTTCCGGGCGTCAACCAAAGGTTGAACCTCATCTTCATTCGCGAAGACGGCGGCCATGCTTCCCCCCGCTGGCAGCGACTGCATCAGTTGTCCCCGCGCCGCTACGAGTTTGAGAGCGTCTGGCAGGCTGACGATTCCCGCCGCGCAGGCGGCGGCGTATTCGCCGATGCTATGCCCCGCCGCGATGTCCGCCGTTGCGCCCCACGATGTCCATAAGCGGTAGAGCGCGTATTCAATGGCGAAGATCGCCGGTTGGGCGTATTGCGTCTGCGTCAGAACGGCGTCGTCCGCCTTTTCGCCGTATATCGAATCGATGAGGGATGCGTTCAGATATTCGCGCAGGATGGCGTCGCATTCCTCCATCGCTTGGCGGAAAACCGGCTGCGCATCCCATAATCCACGTCCCATGCCCACGTATTGCGAGCCTTGTCCCGTAAAGAGAAACGCTAAGCGCGGACGCCCTCCCCTTGCAGACGTAAGGGATTTCGTTTTTTCGCCTTGAGAAAATTTACGAAGCGCGTCTTTAAAATCCTCGCTGGCAGCGCCCGCCGCCGCCAATCGGTTTTCGAAATGGCTGCGCCCGGCGCCGGCGGTATAGCAAGCATCGGCGATCGGCGTATTGGGATTTTGCTCGAAGTAATCCGCATATCGCGCCGCCAGTTGCTTCAACGCCACTTCGTTTTTGGCGGAAAGGGGAAGGATATGAACCGGACGTTCCGCCGATATCGCCGCAGCGGCGGGCGTTGGTTTTTCGCCTGTATCCTCTCCAACTTCGCCTGCAATTCCGCTGGGAACCATCGTCCGCTTGACGATAGGCGCTTCTTCAACGATGGCGTGGGCGTTCGTGCCGCTGAAGCCGAACGAACTAACGCCCGCCCGGCGCGGCGTCTCGCTGCGCGGCCACGGCGTCAGCGCGGTGGGAACGAAAACCGGCAATTGATCCCAAGGAATATAGGGGCTGGGATTTTTCAAATGAGGATGAGGCGGAATTTTTTCATGCCGCAGAGATTGAATGACTTTAATCACGCCGGATATCCCCGCCGCCGCTTCCAAATGCCCGATATTCGCCTTTACGGAGCCAAGGAGAATGGGATTCTCCTTGGTATGCCCATTCTTCATGACTCTGGCGATGGATTCCACTTCGATAGGATCGCCGAGGGGCGTGCCGGTACCGTGCGCTTCCATATACCCAATGTCGGCGGGTTGTAGTCCGGCGTTCTCCAAAGCGCGGCGAATTACTTTTTCCTGCGCCAGCCCGTTGGGCGCCGTGAGTCCATTGCTTTTGCCGTCTTGGTTGACCGCTGTTCCGCGCAGGACTGCCAATATCCGGTTATTGTCTTTGATGGCGTCGCTCAAGCGCTTTAAGAGCAGCGCGCCGCAGCCCTCGCCCCGGCCATAACCGTCGGCGGAAGCGTCAAAAGTTTTGCAGCGGCCATCGGGGGATATCGTGCCCAGTTTCGTCGAGCATATATGGAAGATGGGCGAGAGGATAAGATTAACCCCTGCTGCTAAGGCCATATCCGATTCTTGATTGCGCAAACTATGGCAGGCGAGATGCAGCGCTGCCAGCGATGAGGAACAAGCCGTATCCACAGCCATGCACGGCCCTTCAAAGCCGAAAGTATAAGAGATGCGCCCGGCGGCGGGTGCGAAACAGGTTCCCGTCAGCGCGTAGCCGTCGATGATGCCGTTATGGCCGGAATGGCGGTGCGACTGCGTATAATCGTCGCTAGAGATGCCGACGAAGACGCCCGTCCGGCTGCCGCTCAGTTTGGCCGCGTCCAAAGCGGCGTCTTCCAACGCTTCCCAAGTTATTTCCAATAGCAGCCGCTGTTGCGGATCGAGGCTGAGCGATTCTTTGCCGGATATATTGAAAAAATGGGCGTCGAATCCATCTACAGGGACAGTAAGAAAATTCGCCTGGGCGGCGTGAGTCATTCCCGGCGCGCCGGGCGCGGGATCGTAATATTGTTGAGCGTTCCACCGTTCCGGCGGCACGGGAGAACTCGCGTCGCCGCCGTTTTCAAGAAATTCCCAAAATTTCTCCGGATCGTTGCCGCCGCCGGGAAAGCGGCAGCTCATGCCGACTACGGCAATCGGCTCCCGCAGCGACGATTCCAAATCATGCAGTCGCTTTTGCGTTTTTTTCAACGCAATATAGGTTTTCTTAAGAACATCCTTCTCGGATTCGTAATTCATTTATTCTTCCAATCCTCAAAACGTAAGCTATGTAGGGTGGGCTCAAAGCGAAGCGTAGCCCACCATTCTTCCACCATTAGTCATCATAACGATTCAATATCCTTTTCAATGAACTTCGCCAAATCATCATCGCTGAGATCGTTGATAAATTCGAATTCCTCGTCGCTGGATTCAACTCTTTTCCCCTTATTGGGCTTCTCATCCAAAGCGGTAATTCCATCCTCATTCAGAAAACGAACGATATCCCGGATGGTGGGATAATTGAACAGGAAAGTGACGGGAATGGAAATTTTCAAGGCGTTGCCGATCTTGGTTCGCAATTCGACGGCGGTTAACGAATCGAATCCTTGCTCGACCAGCGGGCGGTTATCGAAAAGCGCTGTTTTCTCTCCATTGCCAAGAATGGCCAGCGCTGACTTTTGTACGAAATCGTTTAAAATTGATTTTCTGGCTTGATGGGGCGAGGAAGCTAACTCGGCGCGAAGACGCGATTCATCGATATTATTTTTATCAGTATAAGCCGTTACCTTTACGCCATTTTGGAATTGATTCTTATTTTTTCCAAACGATAGGGGATGAATATAATATTGTTTGCGTTGAAAGGGATACGTCGGCAAAGTGATGATCTTTTGCGAACGGGAGGCGTAAAATTTCCGCCAATCGATATTCATTCCGCGAATGTAGGGTTCCGCCAGTTCCACAATTATTTCATTCCTGTCTTTTTTCCCAGGTAGGCACGGCAGGAATAATTCATTCGTCTCCAAAGAAGCGTAGGATTTAGCTGTCTCGATTAATTCATGGCTATTATGGATAAACAGCGATTTGGATGGGACGCCATGCAAAAAGTTTTCCAGCGCTAGCCTTATATCATTCGCGTCGGCGCCCACAACCGCCAAGCGGCGGGGAAAGTGAGTGCGTCCCACGCTGGCGGTATAACATGCGTTCCCAATATCTATATCCGGATTTTGGTTCAACCAATCGGCATACCGCCGCGCCAGATCGCGCAAGGCGGCCTCATCTCGCGCCGATAACGGAAGAAGATAGAACGAATGATCCTCAAATGCCGCATTCCGACGATCGCTGGCATGTTGGGCGCCTATCCCCATTCGCTCCGGCGTAGGGAAGGGCGCTTCTTCAACGATCGCATGGACGTTCGTTCCGCTCAAACCGAAGGAACTCACTCCCGCCCGGCGGGATTGTCCGCCATGCGGCCAGGATATCGTTTGCGTTGGAATCTGGAAGGGCAGCTGCTTCCAGGCGATGGCGGGATTGGGCGTCCGAAAATGAAGATGCGGTGGAATAGCCTCTTTTTGCAGAGAAAGAATGGTTTTAATCAACCCAGCAATTCCAGCGGCTCCTTCCAGATGTCCGATATTCGTTTTGACCGAACCGATGTATAAAGGCCCTGCTTCCTTGCGCCTTTGGCCGAAAACCTTTCCTAAGGCTTCGATTTCGACGATATCGCCCATCGGCGTACCCGTGCCGTGGGTTTCGATATAACCGATGTCGTCCGGCGCCAGTCCGGCGCGATGCAACGCCTCCCGCAGCATGGCGGCCTGAGCGCCGCCATTGGGCGAGATCAAACTGCCGCTTTTTCCATCCTGAGTAATGGCGGTCGCCCGGATCAGCGACAAGACATTATCGCCGTCTTTTATGGCGTCGCTATGCCGTTTGAGAACGACGGCGCCGCATCCCTCCGCCCGCACGTAGCCATTGGCGGAAGCGTCGAACGCCTTGCAGCGTCCGTCGGGGGATAATACGCCCAACTTCGATAGATAGATGTAGAGATTCGGCGTCAATAAACTGTTAACCCCCAACGCCAGCGCCAAATCGCATTCGCCGTTCTTCAATCCCTGGCAGGCGTAATGAAAAGCGGTTAACGATGAGGAACAAGCCGTGTCGATGGAAACGTTCGGCCCCTCGAATCCATAGAAATATGAAAGCCGTCCTCCCGCCGAACAAAAAGCCGATCCGGTGGCGGAATAGATATTGATGGCGGCGGGATCGTTGGCCCAAAGGCTGGCGCCTTGGTAATCGTTGGCGCAGACGCCGAGATAAACTCCAGCGGGGCGTCCCCGCCATATTGCGGGAGGAATGCCCGCGTTTTCCAACGCTTCCCATGAGGTTTCCAGCAATAGCCTTTGCTGTGGATCGAGAACGGCGGCTTCTTTTGGATTGATAGCGAAAAATGCAGCGTCGAACTCCGAGGGATAAGCGCCATGAAGAAATCCGCCCCATTTGGAATGGGTTTTTCCCGGCGCGCTGGGATCGGGATCGAAATACGAGTCGGCGTCCCATCGGTCAAGGGGAATCTCGCCGATAACATCTTTCCCCTGCGCCAGCAACTTCCAGAAAGATTCGGGATCGTTGGCGCCGCCTGGAAACCGGCAGCCTATGCCTATGACGGCGATCGATTCGTTCCGGTGCATTCGCTTCTCCCAACTGCCTAGGACGAATTCACGAGTTTCCACTCGGTGGAATTTTTAGTGTACGATATTTTGATTAGGATTTTGTTGGAAAATGACGCTGACGCGATTCCGATATAGGCGTACCCCTATCCTCGCAATATTGCAAGTTGAAAGATCCATTTTCACTAAACCTTCCCTTGGTTTATGCGAGAATAAACCGGATTAAGCATAATTTGACCATGATAAATCGTTTCATCGAGACGCGAGAAATATTATTGTATCTTTTTAATACTATATTTCCGAAATAGTTGATATATATTATTCCTGTTTTTGTAATTGTTGAAGTCTTTTATTATAAGAAATGTTGTAGGATTGGCTAGGAGAAAAGGAGAAGGTATTTCTGCCATGGCGCGAAATTTTTGGGACGCTCCTCAAAGGAGTCTATTCGTCTCCAGAAAAATTGGAGCGTTTCAGAATAACCGGCTCGATGAGGAAATTGCAAACGTAACTGCGCGTCAAGAAAAAGAGAAGGGAGATTTTCCTTTAGCGCGATATCGAGAACAAAAGCCTGCATCACTCTCCGAATTGGGGATAGTAGACGCAGTCTATTTGTTGTATTTTATGGCGAATTGCGAAGAACGGTGAAACGGTTGGCATCGCAATCTCCGGCGACGGTTGGAATCGAGATGCTAGGAACCGATTCCTTGACCAGAGGGAAGAAGAGAAGCGTATGGATTTTTTTAATTTTATCAAGAAGGAATCGACCGCATTCGAGTCGACGATGCTGCTGATTTTCGCTTTAGCGGGTTTGTTCAATTTTCTCATCATTGTGGTTATTATCGCTACAATGACTCAGGTCCCGAATACCAGCGTCAAAGACCTGCTTATCTTTATCGTGGCCGTTTTCGCCTTTGTGAAGGCGCAAAAATACTCCTTGGACAATTCCACTCTGATCGTAGAAGCCGTCGTTACCCGCACTCGCATCCGCTTGGCCGATAAAATCCGCCAAACGGATCTCGCCTCCTACGAGCATATCGGGGAAGGCCGGTTGGTCCGTCTTTTAACCCAGGAAACCATGAATATTTCCGAGGCTTCCAAACTGATTTCACGCTTATGCTCTTCGGCGACTCTTTTGATTGTCGCCTTTCTCTATATCGCGTATCAATCTTTGCCCGCCTTTTTCGCTACCATCGGTTTGATTACTCTCGGCGTTCAGATTTATCGCGTGCGCCGGGGGATGATCGAGAGCGAATTGAGCGCGGCGGCGGACAAAGAGACCCAATTTTTTTCGACGTTCAATCACCTTTTGGACGGATTCAAAGAGTTGAAGATCAGCGAGAGCAAAAGCGACGATTTCTTTTTCAATCATTTGACGTCCACGGCTAACGAAACCGAACGCCTGAAAGTCAGCTCCTCCTTCAAACTCAACAAGATGATCATTTTCGCCCAAATTTTTTGTTACAATATCATGGGAATTATGATTTTCATCTTCCCCCGCCTCATTGAAATTGCGCCGTTTACTCTAATTCAGATCGTATCCATCATTCTCTTCGTTACAACGGGACCTTTGCAGGAGGTCGTCGGATCATTTCCTTTCATGGAACGCGCCAACCTGGCGGTGCGTAAAATCCGGGATATGGAAACGGAATTGGAACAGGCCGTCGCCGGAGAAACTCGTCTCAAAAGAAAACCCCGCCAGCCGAAACCCTTCGAATCGTTGTCATGCGCCGATCTTGCGTTCGAGTACAACCATTCCCAACCGGAATCGGTTTTCCGCATCGGTCCCATCGATTTTGAGTTGAAACGCGGCGAAATCGTCTTTTTTATGGGCGGCAATGGCGCCGGGAAATCCACTTTTCTGAAAGTATTGACGGGTCTCTATATGCCTACCGGCGGCGGCATCGTCTGCAACGGGCGAAAAGTGACTCTACAGAATATTTCCCACTATCGCTCCAATTTTTCCATCATCTTCCAAGATATGCACTTGTTCGACCGGCTTTACGGCGTAGAAACGATCGATCCCGCCGCCGTGGACGAAATGCTGGAGCGAATGCAACTTGAAGACAAAACCTCGATTTTCCCCGACGGACGTTTCGAAAACATCAATCTGTCGGCGGGGCAGAAGAAGCGTCTCGCCTTGATCGTAGCCGAACTGGATGGCCGGGATATATTCGTTTTCGACGAATGGGCGGCGGATCAAGACCCCAATTTTCGCCGTTATTTTTACGAAGTCTATTTGAAGGATTTGAAAAATCGGGGCAAAACGGTAATCGCCGTTACCCATGACGACAAATACTATAACGCCGCCGACCGCATCTTCAAAATGGAATACGGCAAAATCTCCGAATTGCATCCTTCGACCGATGCGATGAGAGCATCGGCTTCCATGCCGAATCGGAAGGATTAAAAATTTTTCTTCTTGTTTTGTTATCTCAAATGTATTATCATGTTATAAATTAGTTAGATTAATTCCTGCCTGTAAAAATACTTGCAGGAATTAATCTTCTAATCTATACTATTTTTATTGGGTAAGTTTTTAACGATTCATTGTCTCTTCTTTTTTGTCCTTCCTTGGCGGTTGCGGGGTATTGTTTCTCTATCACATAGCAATAGGTTGAGGAACCAAAGGCATGTTTACGGAATAGGCTCAGTCCGTAACGGTCTAGAGAGAAATCGATCTCATCGAATTCTGCGTCGATTGGCGTCTTTTTCGGGATGAGAGGGCGAGAGGTTGGACAAAGGAGAACATCATGCCACCCGTAGAATCCGCGTCGCCTCAAAAGCACATGAACTGCGTCGTGTGCGGAAAAGGATTTAATTCCGTTTATAACGAAGAATTGGATATCTATCCTATCTATCACCCCGCCAAACCCGATTCTCCCGTCCGTTCCTGCGAAGCGATTTTTTACGACAAACTGCTTTTGATTTATCAGCATCTCCACGGGCAAAATACTAGCCAACAAGTTCAATCCATCATAGGAGACATCGATTGGGGATCGTTTCAACTGCGTAAGGAAATGCTGATGTGGTGCCTGAGCCGGGGTTATTTGGCCTTGGACAATCTGAAGCGAATCATCGTTCCGCCCGCCGTGGATGACTTATGCAAGGATTTATTCGCTGCGAATCGTTTGTCCGACTCTTCTTTCCTTGGAGAAGCGATGGATTATATCAAGTCGGCTTTTCGCGTGCTGCGCAAAGAATTGAAACCCTCGTCGCTTGAACCGGACTTCGATCGCTTGAAATCGGCGGAGAAGGATCAAGGACCGGACAGCGGTTCTCAACGGCGCATGTTCACGGTCGACCTCTCCGGCGCCGGCAGCGTTTCCAAAACTATGCGGCGAGGCGAAAGCCGAGGCGCTTTGTTTCGCCGGTGATCCCCCTTCGAAGTTCTTTTCTTGTTCCGCTTGTTTATGCAAGGGATGTTTCAAGGGCAGAAACAACCTTGCTCTTGCCACCCTGCCACCC
>JBFMBP010000032.1:97263-106142 GCA_040755155.1 Candidatus Omnitrophota bacterium
CGAGGCGAAAGCCGAGGCGCTTTGTTTCGCCGGTGATCCCCCTTCGAAGTTCTTTTCTTGTTCCGCTTGTTTATGCAAGGGATGTTTCAAGGGCAGAAACAACCTTGCTCTTGCCACCCTGCCACCCCGCCGTTCCCCATTTTTAATCCATCGCTAATGAAATCCTAACGAATTTTTAACATAACCAAGAAACAATTTAACTATCGAGCCTCTTGCAAAACTCCATAATTCCTCCCCCATGCTTGGGGAGGTTAGGAGGGGGTTGCTTTAAGTCTAACATAATCAACCCCCCTCTAACTCCCCCCAAGCTTGGGGGGAGAATTTAAAAGCGGATTTTATTAATTTTGCAAGAGCCTCTATCGTAAAAAAGGAGAAAATAAATGTTCTTCAAGAGGATGCTTGTCAAAGGATTGATTGTATCGTTTGCCGCCATGACCGCTCTTACTTCTGCCGCACAAGTGAAAGTGGATGCGAAACTGCCGAAATATAAACCCGTCAAGGGCGTAAACGGCGTTATCAAGAGCGCAGGCTCCGATACGATGAACAATCTTATGACTTTGTGAGCGGAGGGATTCCAAAAGCAATATCCCAACATAAAACCCTAAATCGAGGGCAAAGGCTCTGGAACCGCTCCCGTGGCGTTGTTCGAAGGCGCGGCGATTTTCGGACCGATGAGCCGCGACATGAAGGATAAAGAGATCGACGATTTCGAAAGGAAATTCGGCTATAAATCCACGCAACTGCCTACTTGTTTGGATGGTAAATAACTATAAAAGATTGCTTGACATCATTGAGGAGATGACATTTCTCAACATGATCCTTTTGAAAGAAAATATCGACGGTGATTTACCCTAAGAACTTTTGACTGTCGAGTTCATAATAAGAATGGAATATTTTCATCTCATCCGGCAGACGAGAATTTTCAACGATGGATAACAGAAAATTTCCATAAAAAATGCATTACGCGCCGCGCGGCGATATTATGGCATCGGCAGCGTTATCGGTTGGCCGATTTCGTAACATTTTTGCGCCGCAAGGGCGATTTCGTGGGTGTGGATGGCGTCTTCCAGGTTGCAATGCGATTCGCGGTTGTTTTGAATGCACTCGACGAAATGGTCCATTTGGGCTTGGAAGGGATGGTGCGAGACGTCCGAACTGTCGGGCAGGATGGAGGGAATCTCGATCCAGCCTTTCTGGCCGGGGAATTTATGCGACCAGAGGCGATTGTCTTTAACCGTGCCTTGATCTCCAAAAATTTCCACGGGGAAGGTATAGGGCATGATGCAGTCGAAATTGGCAGTAACTTTGCCGAGGACGCCATTGTCGAATTTCAATAAAACGACTTCCAAGCCTTCGTATTCCAACGGCGGCTTTCCGTCCGACCAGGCGCCAGTGAAATAGTTATATTCCCGTTCCGATCCTTTGCGCCATCCTCCGCGATAGGCGAAGACTTCGGAGACGCGGGCGGCGCCATGGCGTTCCGGCGAGGCGAACCAGCGGGCGGCGTCGAGGGCGTGGCAACCCGCGACCATCATGGCGCTGACGCCGTATTCTTTGCGGCGGGCGTCGCCGAATCCCGACCACCAACTGGCGATATTGGATTGATAATCCGTTTCGACGTAATAAATATTGCCAAGCGCTCCATCGGCGATCAGCGATTTGACGGTTTCGAAAAAGGGATTCCATCGCAGAACGAAACTAACGATGGTTCTTACTTTCGCTTGCTTTACCGCTTCGCGCATGGCGTACATCTCTTCCAGCGTATTGGCGATGGGTTTTTCGATGACGATATGCTTGCCCGCCTTGGCGGCCAGGATCGCGTTTTCGGCGTGAACATGCTGGGGAGTGCAGACGGAAACGATGTCGATTCCTTCTTGCTGCAAGGCTTGTTCGTAATCGGTATAAAGGCGGACGTCTTGCAAACCCGCTGCTTCAGCCCGTTGTTTGGCGCTTTCCAGCCTGCGGCTGGATATGGCGGCGATATAAGTATGGGGATTGTTTTGAAATGCTTTGATATGCTCGCCAGAAACCCATCCCGCTCCATGAATTAATACCCCCAGTTGCTTTTGCGGCATTGCGATTCTCCTTTTTTTGATAATGAACGATTAACTCATGTTACGCATTTCTATTCCCTCGTCCTTTGGGAGAGGGTTAGGGTGATGGGCTTTAAGTCCAATCGAATCAACCCTCACCTGACCTCTCCCAATCTTGGGAGAGGAATTGTAAAAGACGGTAAATTCCAAGAAAAATGACCATCGCGCGTAACATGAGCGATTAAGAATAATTATTCCGATAAAGGCAATTCGACTGCTTGCCCGGTTCTCGCCGATTCGTAACACGCCGCAAGAACCTCCTGGCTCCACAACCCGGCGGCGGCGCCCACTGGTGGCTTGACGTTATCGAGAACTGCTTGCGAAAACGCTTCCACCTCGGCGCAGTAGGTATTGACGGGAGACGGCTGGATACGCAAGACGTTTCCATCGCAGCGGATTTGCTGCGCATCGTAATCTTTGTCCGAATCGGGCAAGATGGCCGTCATCTCTCCCGCTTCGCTCTGCCCGATGGTTCCTTCGGCGAGAAGGCTTCCCTGAGAGCCATACAATTCCAGGCGGTTTTTGGAACTATCGTCCGGGATGCAAAAGCAAGCGTCTACTATCCCTTTAGCGCCGTTGCGAAATTCTAAAAGAACCACGGCGGCGTCTTCGCTGGCGTAATTGTGAACTAAATTGCCGATGAAACAAGATACTTTACGAACGGGACCGAAAAACACTTCCAGAAGGTCGATGCAATGGCCGCCCATATCGATAAGGCTGCCGCCGCCGCCCTGTTGAGGATTCTGCCGCCAGGCGCCCGCTATGGAAGGATACCAGCAAGAGAGTTGCGCCCGTCCCAAGACGGGAGTTCCCAGCCTTCCCTCGCGAACGATTTTCAAAGCTGCCTGGTGATAGGCATGGAAGCGCATCATAAAGCCGACGCCCAGTTTGACGACTTGTTCCGCGCAGGCGTCGATGATGCGCTGGCTTTCTTCAACGGTTAAGCCCAAAGGCTTCTCGCAGAAAACATGTTTGCCCGCGCGGGCGGCGCGGATGGCTTGCTCGCAATGTAAATCCGCCGGAGTGGCGATATAGACGATATCGCAGCCGCTGGCCAGCAGTTCATCTTCTGATGCGCAGGCTTGCGCGCCGAATTTTTCGGCAACGCGGAGATTGGCTTCCCGATCGATATCGTAGACCGCCGTCAATTCGGCGTTGTTAGTTTGGATTATTCCTTCCGGGATAGTGCGGCGGCTGGCGATGCCGCCGGAACCGATGACGCCCCATTTGGTTTTCATGATAGTTCTCCGTGGTTTTATTAATTCATGTTACACGCGAAGGGCTTGTTCAAGGGCAGATAAAAACCTCGCCCTTGCCACCCCCTCATTAAGAATAGGCTTCGATGACTTTGCGGATGCCGCTGGCGATGGCGCGCATGAGTTCTTCTTCATACGTTGGAAAGATGAAGGTGATGAAAGTGCGTTTTTGATGCCATTCGGCGTTGGGAACTTCTACTTTGGAGTAATCCACGGATTCGGGATAGGTATATTCCCGGCTTTCGAAGGGGAATTTGGAATCGCCGATGCCGTTATGCTGGACGTACGCCTGTTCCGTATGGCATTGGGGCCAAAAGACTTTCCAACAGGGAACGCCCTCGGCGCCGAGAGCCGTTAGGAACGTTGGTATGTCGCACTGCATATTGTCGATGTCCAAGGTGATAGGAAAGACGTACCATCCATTGCGGCGTTCGGGCGTATCGACGGGGAGATAGAGTATCTGCGGAACGCCATGCAGCGCGTCGAGGAGAATTTGAGCGTTGCGGCGGCGGCGCGGCATATTCCAATCGTCGATGCGCTCCAATTCGCATAGGCCGATGACCGATTGCATTTCGGTCATGCGGTAGTTCCAGCCGACTTGGGTGTGAATGTAAGGCAGTTTTTGCTCCAGTTCTAGCAATCGCAGGCGCTCTTTCACGTCGTAGCCGTGATCGCGGATACTGCGGCAGCGCCAAGCGGTTTCTTCGTCGTCGGTGGTAACCATGCCGCCTTCGCCGCCGGTGGTGAAGGTTTTGTTTTGGCAAAAACTGCAAGCGGCGGCGTGGCCGAGGCTTCCTGTTTTCTTGCCTTTGTATACGCCTCCATAGGCTTCGGCGTTGTCTTCGATGACGAAAAGGTTATGTTCGCGCGCTAGATCGAGTATGGGATCCATGTCGGCGACGTTGCCGTAGAGATGCACCGGCATGACGGCCTTGGTGCGGTTGTTGATCAACTTACGCGCCGATTCGACGCTGAGGCAATGATCTTCCTTATTGACGTCGGCGAAGCGGGGAATGGCGCCCGCCTGTACGATGGAAAAGGACGAAGCGATGAAGGTGTAGCTAGGGACTATCACCTCGTCGCCGGGGCCGATCCCCAAACTCGCCAAAGCCGTATGCAAAGCGCTGGTGCCGTTGGTGGTGCTGATGGCGAAACGGGTTCCCGTCCATTCGGCGAATTTTTTTTCGAACTCCATGCCCTTGGTTCCAGTCCAATAATTGACGCGGCCGGTTTTCAATGGTTCGAGTACGGCTTGCAGCGTTTTTTCATCAAATGACGGCCAGCCGGGAAGAGGACATTGAATAGTCTTGGGACCACCATGAATAGCGAGTTCTTCTTTCATTGCGAACGTTCCTTTCCATTGGAATCGCGCTCTTGGAAGATTGGCGTTGAGATTGATCCTAACAATAGAAAAAAAACAAAGCAATTTAAATGGGGATGGAAGAATATCGGAAAAGGATTTTTTTTATTACAATGCGGCCAGGCGCAGAAGAAAGGAACATCCACCTCATGAAGTCATGTTGCGGGAAAAGGGAAATTAAAGGAATCTAATACAACCGTCGCTTGAATCACGAAAAAGCGAAATGAAAAAGAAAAACACGAATAAAAGCAGAAAAAACGTTGGCTGAAGAGATTGCGCCGTGAAAAGTTTTTCCGCGTAATCAATAATGAATCTCTTAAATCCTAGATGCAAAAATTTCGTGGAATTTAAGTTTTAGTGTTTTCGCGATTCAAAAACGCGGCAAAAAATGAAACCTCTGCGCCTCTCTTGAACGGTTTTTTATAATTAGAAAAGAAATATCAATCCCGAAGGCGAGAGTTCATTGGCTGCAAAACAGAGTAATTGAAAAGGAAGGAAACGAGACAATGATAAAACGCAATTTCAATTTCAGAAAGATATTTGATTTCGGTTTTGGAATTGTTCTTTTATTGGCAAGCATCTCATTCGGTTTTGCCGAAGATGGAACAAACGCCAAAACCTTGCTGGCCGGAGCGGCGAAATCCAATATTACTCCTATGTTGGACGTTTCGCTGGCGGGTTGGATGACGGATCGGACCGCTTCCCATATTCACGATGATTTATACGCCCGCTGTCTGGTGCTAAATAATGGAGAAGCGGAAATCGCCATTGCGATCTGCGATCTGCTCGCCATTGGCCGCGAACAGGCCGACGAGGCAAAGCGGCTCATCCAAAAACATACTGGTATTCTTCCCGAACGCATTCTTATCGCCGCCACGCATACGCATACCGGACCCACGACAGCTCACGTTTTTCAAAGCGAGCCGGATAAGGAATATATCCGCTGGTGCGCGCAGCGCATCGCCGACGGCGTGCGGCGGGCGAAAAACAACCTGCGGCCCGCCCGTATCGCTTGGGGCGCGGGAAATGAGGAGAGCCTGGTTTTCAATCGGCGTTATTTCATGAAGCCGGGAACCATGCCGGAAAATCCTTGGGGACGGAACGACGATCTGGTCAAGATGAATCCCGGCTACGATAATCCCAATGTGGAAAAACCGGCGGGGCCGGTCGATCCCCAATTGTGCGTAATCGCTATCCAAGACTTGGAAGGATATCCTATCGCCGTCCTGGGCAACTACGCGCTGCATTATGTGGGCAGCGAAAATGGAAACGAGGTCAGCGCCGATTATTTCGGTATGTGGGACGATCTTGTAGAACGGGAACTGGCGCCGGTAAAGAATTCGGAGAAGCCGCCTTGCATTGCGATTCTGACGAATGGAACTTCGGGCGATATCAATAATATAGACATTCATAAACGAGTTAAGCCATCTTATCCTTACGATCAGATGAATCAGGTCGCCCGCATCGCGGCGGCGAAGGCGCTCAAGGTAATGGAGAATATGGAATATCGCGACTGGGTTCCTTTGGATATAAAAGAAAAATGGCTGGAAACCGGCGTTCGCAAGCCATCCGCCGATGAAATTGAGGAAGCGAAAAACATTTTGCAGCAGGCGGGATCCGAGATAAAAACTCTGCGCCAAATTTATGCGCGGGAATCAGTGTTGATGGCGGATTGGCCGGAAAAGGTGGAAATTCCCGTTCAAGCGCTGCGAATCGGGGACGCTGGAATCGCAACCCTTCCGGGCGAGGTTTTTGTGGAATTAGGGCTGGAAGTGAAAAAGAAGAGTCCCTTCCTGCTTACGTTTTGCATCGAATTGGCGAACGCTTACGACGGCTACATCCCTACCGCTGCCGCTCACCAACAGGGAGGCTATGAAACCTGGCGCGCCCGATCCAGCTTTCTCGCGCCGGATGCGGGAGCGAAAATCGTTGCGGCGGCGCTCGATATGTTGGAACAAATTCATGGAGATAAATGACTCATTTCTTTGAGACAATTTGCGATATAGCGTAATTTCAAAAGAAACGAAGCCCACAATAAAGTCCGAATTAGGGATGCTAGAATAAACGGATGATGAGGATATTTTTTATCCTCTTTAATCTTGAAAATCCTGACCATCTTGATGCAGACATTCTTTAACAAGGAGCCATCATCTCATGCTTTCATCACCGAACGCTAAAAAATATATCGTCTATGCCGCTTGCTTTATCGTTCTCGCCGTTTTGATTGGGATCGATCTGGCCAATTCGCTGCAAGGCGCGGCCTGGGTGACGGCGATTCCCGTTTCCCAATTGAAAAACGACGGACTGCCGCCGGAATATTCCACGAAAGTCGCACTCGTCCGTTCTGACGATTCCAAACTGGCCGAACCAGCGCCTCTTAATACAGTATTATCCTATAGCCGGATACTGAATATGGTATATGAAGTTTTGGACTTGTCGGGCGACTTGAAGCCTCTCCTTTTTCCCGGCGCCAAGGTTGTTATCAAGCCTGATATCGTTGAATTAGCCGAACGGACCAATGGCGTCAATACCGATCCTTTCGTTGTAGAGGGATTGATTCGCTGGATGGAAGAACAAATGCCGGGCAGTCTGAATTATACCGTGACAGAAGGGCCGGGCGGTTGGCTGGCGGATACCTGGCGCAATACGAAATACAACACAGGCCGCGCATCCGTCGCCGACGGCTTCGCCATAGCGGGTTATACCGCCATGATCCAGAGGCTGGCCAATGACGGTATTGCGGCGAAAATTGTCGATTCCAATTTCGGTACTCTAGAAAATCCCTTGCAAGGAATCCGCTTGGTTCCCGTTCCCGAATTTATGGATTTTCCCGAATATCCATCTTATTGGGTGCACGAAGTTTATCTCGACGCCGACGTGTTGATTAACGTTCCCGTGATGAAAATGCACACGCCCCAGATTACCATTTGCCTCAAGAATTACATCGGCATCGCCGCCGGCGCCCGATATGGAACCGATAAAGGAGCGGGCGGTTTTGAGCCGGGCGATCCCATCGGCTTGCATCAGGGATGGCCGAAGCGAAATTCCGTAGAGCTGGAACTCGTCGATCTGGCTTCCATCGCTCCCTCCGATTACTGCTTGGTTGACGCTATCGTTTGCAAAGAGCGTCACAAAACCGCTACGGATCCCTCCGTTCGCCGCAATATGGTCGTCGCCGGGACCGATATGGTCGCCGTGGACGCCGTTTGCGCCCGTTTGATGGGACTGAATCCCGACAACATCCCGCAACTCTGGGACGCCTCCCGCGAGGGATTGGGGGCGATGGATGAAAAGCAAATCGCCATGGTCGGAGAACATTCCATCGAGGATTCGATGTATTACTTCGAACGATCCAAAGATAATTTTCAGGGGGGACGGGGCCACTTCAGCATGAACAACCGAATTTGGCTGCTCAATTCCGGCGATGTCAGCGATCTTTCCATTCAACATTTGGGAATGCCCGACGAAAACATTATCGCTACTCCCAACGCTGGGGGATGGACGGAGCCAATCTGTTTTTCCGACGATTATATCGATTTCGAAGCGTGGTATGGTCCCGCCGACAGTAAGGTCTATTACGCTTTCTGTTGGGCGACCGTCCCCGAAGAACAAGACGCCGAACTCTGGATTTCCCACGATGAACCTTGCGCCGTATGGATTGGCGGCGTAAAAGTCTACGAATCGAAAACTGCGTACAAAGAACCCGCTTTGCCCGTCCAATCTTCTGGAATTGTTCACTTGGCGAAAGGCCGTCAGCCCCTGCTCGTCAAATTGGCGGATAGAACGAAATCCGCCCCGTTCGTTTTGAATTTATGCCGCATCCTTCCTTCCACTCTTCCCGAAGGGAAGGCGACTTATCCCAACTTGCGCATCGTAAACAACTATCGCCGTTATGAAGGAACCCGCGTATTCGGCCTGAAATTCGACGCCAATGGAGAGACGGATATTCCTTCCTGGCGGAGTTATTGACAAGTTAACGGAGTCAAGCGGTTCGACTCTATACAAACGAGCTTCTTGCAAAACTATATTATTCCTCCCCCAAGCTTCAAGGATTTATAAGCCCTAATTAATTGGACTGTTGGGGGAGTTTGTTCGTATCTTGATGGATATTTTTACTAGGTTATTTACACCAACCCCGATTTTTGTCTAATTAAATATGGCGGAATAAAT
>JBFMBP010000033.1 GCA_040755155.1 Candidatus Omnitrophota bacterium
TGGAACGAATACGGCAAGTCGCAAAGAAGGATGGGAGTACATCCCTATCCGTCGGAGCGCTTGGGCGTCATGACCTGAGGCAGGAGCCCAGTGCGGTAGTTCCGCACGCTGGGATCTGTGCGGGGGGCGTCGGGCAACCGGCGTCCCTACCGCGACCAAAAGTTGTTTTTGCCCTTGATTAAAAAGAGATCATTGCCGAAGGGGCGCGGCTATCGCGCCCCTTCCTGTTTATACAGGCGATACGTCTGCGAATAATGGCTTATACCATTCTGCGTTAGGATTGTTGCTTATAAATTCCCTCGCCCTTTGGGAGAGGGTTAGGGTGAGGGAAATATAAGTCTAATAATATCAACCCTCACCTAACCTCTCCCCATCTTGGGAGAGGAATTTGAAAAGCGACAATCTCAATGCAGATTGGTATTCGTTGAACATCAGGTTTTCACTTTCGTTCTTTTCATATATTCTTATAGATAGAGTCTGTTGCGGGAGGAATGACGAACGGACCGGATGCCGGAAAGGAGAAGAGGCCATGAGACGGCTATGCGGATTCACCTTGATCGAACTTCTGGTCGTGGTGGCTATTATCGGCATCCTGGCCACGATCGCTCTGCCCAATTACCAACACGCCCAAGTGAGAGCCAAGACCTCCGCCGCGCTGGCCGAGATGCAAACCCTTTCCACCGCCATCGAACAATATTATATGGACTACAACACTTATCCTCTCGACGGCAACGATTACGGCGAACGGGCGGAGGAGTATTTCGATCAACGCCGGATTCAGCATATTCTCACCACGCCGACGGCGTATATTTCAGAGATTCCCGGCGATCTGTTTCATGATAAAAGCGTGAGCCATGACGATCCCCTCGTCGCGCGCCATTTCGTCTCCAAGTTCCCCTATCCTTACGTTTATTTCAGTCAAGGCAATTACGCCGTCAATAAGGGAACGGCCAAGGCGTATTTCATCTTCAGCCTGGGTCCCAACCGTCTTTTCGACAACGCCGACTCCCGCGAAGGGGACTATAAGATTTACGATGTTTCTAACGGCATCGTTTCCGAAGGAGACCTTCTACGCAAAGGTCCTTGATCGGCGGCTTGTCCCTATTATCCCTTTCTCTCAATTCCCTGGTTTAGTTTTCACTTAACAAAGCGCCTCCATTTATGCTATACAATATAAGCGTATAGGCGGTTTGCCGCATGTTGGAGAACGAGGAAGGGGAGACGATGAAGAAGAGAAAAAATAAGGGGGCGGCTTTCACTTTAATCGAGCTGTTAATCGTCGTCGCCATCATCGGAATCCTGGCGGCTATCGCCGTTCCCAATTTTCTCAACGCGCAGGTTCGGGCTAAAATAGCGCGAGCCGTAAGCAACATGCGCACGGCGAGTACGGCGCTGGAACAATATTTTCTCGATAATAATTCCTATACCGCCTGGGCGTGGGATTCCACCAATCCAGCCACTCATTATCGCGGCTTCCGTAGTTTGACCACCCCCATTCCTTACGCAACCAGCCTGGCCGTTTTCTATAATCCCTTCAAATCGAATACGCAAAAGGGATTGACCCTCGCCGATGGCCGCGAGTTGGACCCCTACTTCGAATTGGGAACCTGGCTGGCCAAATCGGAAAAAGAATTCGTGGTTCAAATTCCCAATAACGTCTGGCTGCTGGAAAGTTCCGGACCGGATTCAGGCGATGATTACAATGCGGGCAATTTCCCGGTAAAAGGTTTGGTTTATCAACCTTCCAACGGCCTATTCAGCCGAGGCGATCTTTTTCGCGGCGGCGGCGTCCGTCTCCCTGGCTGGGCGTCGGCGTTGACTTATTGACTATCCCGCGCGAAGCAGAATCCGCTTTTCGAATTTTTATCTTAGCGCATCATATCTTGATCGCGCCTCATTTTTTGAGAAGCAGGAGGCTCTTGCAAAGTTAATGAAATCCGTCTTAAAATTCTCCCCCCAAGATGGGAGGGAGTTAGAGGGTGGTTGATTTTAATGGACTTACGTCAACCCCCTCCTAACCTCCCCCAGGCTTGGGGGAGGAATAAAGGAATTTTGCAAGAGGCTCGTAGGAAAAGCGATTTCCGTCTTTAGGCGCCATAATATTTGGGAAGTTCCCGATCTAATTCCCCTTTTGCGCAACATTTTACAATTTCCATAAGACTAATTCTCAAAGGGCGGGATAATCTAAAAAGAAGGAATTTTTGTTTTATATAAAATCTTGGCAGATTGACGGAAGAACATATTCTACGCTATTAATAAATAAAAGAGGAAGAATATATTGTCCGCTTGATGGATTCTCGCGATAAGATAATCCAAGACCAAGTTTACCCTTAGCCGGGGACAAGAAGAGACAATGTAAAAATGACAACTTTTTACATTGCTTATCCTTTATATATACGAAGCCTTTTATCGAAAGGAATAAGTGCGCTTTTTAAATCTTCCACCAAACTGGGGGATAGTTCGAAATAGGTTGATTTTAATTGACTTGAAACAATATCATCCTTGCCACTCCCAAACTTGGGACAGGAATTAAAGAATAACGCAAACGCCATACAGTTTGCTAAAAGAGTAAGAGAGGCAGCAGTCTTATCTATATTCCTCTTGAGTAATAGAATCGGTAAATTATCCTTAAATGTGCTTTGAAAAGAGGTAGAAGTATTCATCGACATCGAGTTTTATATTATTATATATATTCATTTCAGATCACTAAACAAAATATCACTATTTTTCAGGAGAAAAGGTTATGCATTGGTTTCGGGCTAGAAAAAGCGGTTTTACTCTTATTGAACTTCTCATTGTCGTTGCGATCATTGGAATTCTGGCGGCTATCGCTGTTCCTAATTTCTTGAACGCGCAGATCCGGGCGAAGGTAGCGCGCAGTTACAGCGATATGAAATCCACCTCCACAGCGGTGATGATGTTCATCACTGACCGAGGCAAGATGCTGGTGGATATTCGGGATGACGACGACCCGATTGGCACTACGAGGATTCAAAAAGATTTTAACGGCGTGGGTTGGAACGGCGGATCGGGAAACCGCAACAACCTGGCAGTGCTTTCGCCTTTGAGCACGCCGGTCTCTTATTTGAGTTCCATGCCGAAATCGCCCTTCATTCCCAGCCAGTTGCAAACGGCGAGCAGCGGCAACAACGAAGCGTTCGGACGATATGGCAACGACGTATACGCCTATTGGGACAACGATCCGGAAATCAAGGAACCGGCAGGAAACAATCATCAGGATTGGAATTTAAGCGGATTGAGCCGTTACATTCCCAGTTTTAAACCATGGGATTTTATTCTCATCACCTTCGGTCCGGGCGCGGGAAAGGACAATTCCGTCAATACGGCCACTCCTTACCAGCCCTCGAACGGTTTAGTCAGCCCAGGCGAAATCTTCTTAACCAATGGCGGAACCAATAATGAAAATGCGCCGGATACTAAGATTATGAATTGATATAACTTTACGTCTCGATCCAAATTGTTTATCGACAAAAAGAGGCTCCTATATCGCGAGCCTCTTTTTTGTTATAAATTCATAAAGATCGATGCTTATTCTGTTTGGGAAGGTAGCAGCAATATGGAAGGCCGGACAAATTCGAGAAGGAGAGATTTTTTGCGTTCGGCGGCGGGAGGAGTGTCGGCGCTTAGCGCGGCTATGCTTGGCCCGGCATCGGGGAAAACTGTAGGCGCCAACGAGCGCATCAACATTGCCGTCATTGGAACCGGCGGCATGGGAACCAGCCATATCCGCGAATTGATGAAAAGGAAGGAAGAAGTTAACGACGTACAGATCGTCGCCGTTTGCGACGTTTATCAACGCCGTTTGAATCATGCCGCCGAACTCAGCGGCGGCAAGCCCTATCGCTATTATAAAGAGATGTTCAACCAAGAAGATTTGGACGCGATTTATATCGCTACGCCCGATCATTGGCACGCCGCCATTACCATCGACGGCATAAATCGCGGCCTCGACGTTTACGTGCAAAAACCGATGACGCATACGGTGGAAGAAGCGAAGGCCGTTTGGAAAACGGCGGTGAAAACGGGGCGCATCGTTCAAGTTGGCAGCCAACTTACGTCTGAGGATCAATGGTGGCGGGCGCGAGAAGCGATCGACGCGGGCATGATCGGCGAATTGGTGTGGGCGCAGTCTTCCTACGCCCGCAATACGGGGGACAAGGGAGATTGGAACGGCGGCATCAATCCTTTGGCGGGTCCGAACGGCGTAGGCGAAAACAACATCGATTGGAACGAATGGCTGGGACCCGCTCCCAAACGCCCTTGGGACCCCGACCGGTGTTTCCGCTTCCGCAAGTATTGGGACTATTCCGGCGGATTGGCTACCGATTTGTTTTATCACCGGCTAGCGCCGTTGAACATCGCTTTGACGCCCCGTTTTCCCTGGCGAGCAGCGGGCATGGGCGGGATTTGGGTGCATCACGACAGCCGCGAGGTTCCCGATACGTTCCTGATGACCATCGACTACGCGGCGGAATATTCCATCCATATCTCTTCCTCCGGCGCCAATGACGTAGGGCTGGACGATTGCATTCGCGGACATAAGGGAACCATCTACATGCGCGGCGATCATATCGAAGTGGAGGGCAATGGCCCCTACCGGGAGGAATTCAAGAAGAAATACGGCGCGGAAAAAGTGAATATTGCCTGCCAGCCGCGCGACGGCCATACGGAGAATTTTCTCAAGTGCATGAAAACCCGTGAGCAGCCCCATCTCGATCCCTATACGGGATTCAAAGTGCAAGCCGCATTGACGATGAGCACAGATTCCTATCGCCAGAGCAAGATTCTTTATTTCGATGAGAAGAAATTGAAAGTTACGGCGCGGCCGATTTCCCTGCCCAGCCAGAAGCCAGGACCGAATCCGGTTTAAACTAGTTTTTGGATTAAATAACGCAGTTGATTAAGTGCTTATCCTCTACTAACCGTATGCGTCAGCGATACGGAATCCGCGTCCAATATGGCTTGAGGCTTATCCGCTTCCACGGTGGCTTTTGTAATGCGCGCATCTTCCATTACGATGCCGGTTATGCGATTCACAAGCGTTTCAAGCAAAGCAAAACGGGCGTTAGCGCAGGCGTCGGCGATTTTTTGCGCGATGAGTTCGTAATCGACGGCGTCATGGATGTTGTCCGAAGCGGCGGCGGTTTTGGAATCGTATTCCAAGGCGATATTGACGATAATCTCCTGCCGATGAATTCTTTCATGCTTATGAACGCCGATGAAGGCGTTGATTTTCAGATTCTTAATCTTGACGATCATTCCGCCCTTTCCTCATTTCAAATGTTCGCCGCCATCCGCGAAGAGACATTCTCCCGTAACAAAATCGTTGTCCAATAAATAGGAGACGGCGGCGGTTACGTTCTCCACCGATCCTTTGCGCCGCAAGGGGATGCGTTCGCCGCATCGAATTAAATATTCTTCGTCTTCGCCGCGAGGCGGAAGAATCAAGCCAGGGCATACGGCGTTGACGCGGATGCGCGGAGCCAGTTCCTTGGCGGCCATGCGGGTGAATTCGAAAAGCGCTTTTTTCGTCAACGTATAAGCGAAATATTCGACGACCGTACGGGCGATCTTCGTATCCAGCATATTAATGATATGCCCTTGATCGCAACGGCGGGCGAATTCCTGCGAGAGAAAAAAAGGGGCTTTAAAGTTGATATTGAAATGGCGGTCGAAGAGATCGTGGTCCGTTTCCAACAATCGGGCGCGTTCGAAGATGGAAGCGTTGTTGACGAGTACGCAGAAGTCGGAAAAACGGGAGAAAACCTGGGGGATAAGCTCATTGACATCCTTGTCGCTATTCAAGTCGGCGGTGAAGACATGGCATTCCACCTTCATTCTCCGGATGGTTTCCGCCAGCAATTCCGCTTCGGGAAGGGATTGATGGCAATGGAGAACGACGCGGTAGCCTTTACCGGCGAGGAGTAAAGCCAGAGCGCGTCCAATCCGTTTGGCGCCTCCGGTTATTAGAGCCGTTCCTTTTTCGCAGGCTGCATCCATTTTTTTTCTTTCCGTTTTTATATCTTCGATTCTATTATGCCATTGTTCGCAACATAATCTCTCCGATGCAAAAAGGAAGCAAGAGAGAATGAACCGATCTCTTTTTGTTGGCATAGCGAATCGGGGAACAACGGCGATCTGCGCGAACGAGTCGAAGTTCGATGGAAAGAATGATCGCTATTGCGCTTGTATATTTAGGCATCAAGGAGGGCGTTTGAGCCAATTAAGAACGCGTCGAACTCGAGATCTCGAGCGATAAAGATGATTTCTATAAGATAATATTACTTTCTTGACATACTACGCCAAAGGTAGTATATGAGTAGATAATGGCTTAATTTTTAAAAGGTTATGAATTTAAATATTTGGTGAAATATAATATATAATTCATAAAAAATTTTTAAAAAAAATTCAATAAAATATGTTTTTTTGCATTATAAAGTGGTATAGTAATGTGATAGTCTTTTCTTCGGATTATTGATTTATTTGATTTGGGAATCTATTTAACTTAACCGCGAGCCGCATTACACGAGTTAATCCTATTTCATTCTTGGCAGTGTAAAGAAACTTTGCACAACTAATCACTCTATTAGGAGGCTGGACAGATGAGAACCGTACATCTCTTCTTTCTTTCGTTGGTTATTGCATTGAATGGGTATGCGCAAGGCGCCGTCACTACGCCTACGCCGAATGCGTTAACGCCCCCGGTCATCGTGACGGACGATGAAGCGAGTACATTGGATCTTAGCAATGGCGAAGATATCGATTTGGCGGAAGAACGCCAATTGGCCGTAAAGTGGAATATTAATGTCGCCGATGCGCAAACGTTCCACATTTATGTTTCGGATGATGGAAAAAAGGGAGAATATCTGGCCGCCGTCAGCGCCACGGTTAAGATGTTCGTCTGGGGCGCCAATACTCCAGCCGCAGCGGCGAAATTCCGCAGCGGTCCTCAATTCGATCATACCTATCAATTCCAGATTATCGCCGTTTCCGGGATCCCCTTCAAAATCTTAGGACGATTCGATCATGCGGGACCGGTGAAATTCCTGGAAGAAAAGAAAGCGCCGCAGGTTTTCGTTACGGACGATGAAGCGAGTACACTGGACCTGAGCAATGGCGAAGATATCGATTTGGCGGAAGCCCGCAAATTGGCGATCAAGTGGGACATTGAAGCGGCGGATGCGCAGACGTTCCATATTTATGTTTCGGATGACGGAAAATCGGCGGAATATCTGACCGTCGTCAACGCCACGGTTAAAGTATTCGCCTGGGGAATCAATACTCCGACCGTATCGGCGAAATTCCGCAGCGGCCCTCAATTCGGTCATACCTATAAGTTTGCGGTCATTGCGGTTTCCGGACTGCCCTTTAAAGTTTTGGGGCGATTCGAGAATGCGGGACCGGTGAAATTTACGGAAGAAAAGAAAGCGCCCGAGGTCATCGTCACAGACGATGAAGAATCTACGTTGGATTTGAGCAATGGCGAAGACCGCGATTTGGCGGATGCCCGCAAATTGGCCATTAAGTGGGACGTAGAAGTGGCGGATGCGCAAACGTTCCACGTTTACGTAATAGATGACGGAAAAACGGCGGAATTTCTGACCATCGTCAACGCCACAGTTAAAGTATTCGCGTGGGGAATCAATACGCCAGCCGCAGCGGCGAAATTCCGCAGCGGTCCTCAATTCGGACATTCCTATCAGTTCAAAGTCTTCGCGGTATCCGGATTGCCTTTTAAGGTTTTAAGCCGGTTTGAGAATGCGGGGCCGGTGCAATTCTTAGAGGGAACCGATTTGCCGACGGATATGACTCCTTCGGCGGAAGGCAGTCCAACGCCGACGGTAACGCCGACGAAGAAACCGGAAATAACGCCGACGCTTCTTCCAGTCATCGTTACCGACAACTTGCTCACTTTCGATGACTTGAGCAATAAAACGGATTACGATCTGGCGGAGAACCGGGCCTTAGTGATCCGGTGGAATATGGACGTAACCGATGTGGGCGCCGTTCATATTTACCTATTCGAGAAATCCAGTACGGACGACGAATTCCCCGCCGATCCCGCTTTCTTGGGATTTGCGAATAAACCCAGCGATCTCAATTTCGTTTGGAAAGAGAAAGGAACCGGGACGTCGCCTCTGTATAATAAAGGGCCTCAATTCGATTATTCCTATCGCTTCCGCGTCATTTTAATATCGCAAAACCGCAAGGTTATCGCCAAGTACAACACAGTCGGCCCAGTGGATTTCAAACAGGGCGAAGATCTTATTCCTACTATTAAAACGCCCCTTATTACGCCGGTTCGAACTCCCATCATGACGCCGGCGAAAACGCCGATTCTCACTCCGCCCCTAACGCCTATCATCCCGCCGGAATTTACGCCCAAACCTCCGCAGTGCGTGGAAGCGGGAGATTTCTTTACGGCGCCCGCCGATGACTTGAAGGAAGTGCAACTTGGAGTTGTGAAGATTCTGGAAGCCGTTTTGGAAGATGGAACGGAAGTTCCTCTAAGTATAGCCGATTGCGGCAAAGCGGGACGTTTAGGCGTCGTAGTTCCCTGGTCGGAATCTACAGCGTCGAAATTTGCCGTTATTCAATTTATGCCGGAAGTCTGCGATGGAGCCGCGCCAGTTGCAGTCGAGATTACATTAACGCATGGAACGCCGGTTAAATTGATAGCCTTCGACGATAGCGGAGGCATTGTCGACGCCGTTTCGGATTCTGGGAGCGACGCGAGCGATACGCAAACCTTTTTATTGAAGAGTTCCATGGGGATTCGCACCATCCGGATCGAAGGCGCGGAAATCTGCATCTTAAGAATATGCTGGCAGTGCCGCGTCGAGATTCCGCCAGTAGAGTATACGCCCGAACCGTCGAAGTGCGTTGAACCCAGCGAGTATTTCACGGAACCGATAGACGATCTGAAAGAAGTCGAACTTGGGCCGGTAAAAATTCTCGAAGCCAATTTAGCGGATGGTACGGAAGTTCCGTTGAGCGTCAGCGCCTGCGGACCGGATGGCGTCCTGGGCGTCCAAATTCCCTGGTCGGATCCGGAAGCGTCGAAATTCGCCGCCATCGAATTTTCCGATGAAATTTGCGGCGGCGCGGGTCCGCTGGTCGTGGAGATTACTCTGACGCACGGCTCGCCGGTAACGCTAACCGCCCTGGATGAAATGGGATTCGAATTGAATGTCGTTTCCGATCCGGGAAGCGACGCCACCGTGCAGACTTTGGTTCTGAGAAGCCTCGTAGGAATCAAGACGATCTTGATTGAAGGCAATCAAATTTGTATCCTCAAAATCTGCTGGCGCTGCATTGAATATATTCCCGAATGGACGCCAGTTATTACTCCGGAATTTACGCCTCAGCCGCCAGAGTGCGTTGAGGCAAGCGAATTCTTTACCGGTCCAGCCGATAATCTGAGCGAAGTCGTTTTAGATCCGATTGTCATAAAAGAGGCGTTTTTAGCGGACGGAGCGGCAGTGCCTTTAAGCGTATCCGATTGTTCCACGACGGGACGCCTGGGCGTCAACGTCCCCTGGTCGGAATCGACGGCGTCGAAATTCGCCGTAATCGATTTCGCCAGCGATATTTGTCCTGACGGCTTAGGGCCAAAATTCGTCGAAATTACATTGACGCATGGAACGGCGATCACGCTTACCGCACTCGACGCAATGGGAAGCGTGGTAGACGCCGTTTCCGATTCGGGAAGCGACGCAAGTCTCGTCCAACCGTTTGTTTTGCGGAGTTCCGCTGGAATTCGTTCCATCCAGATCAATGGCGCGGAAATCTGTATTTTGAAGATATGCTGGCTCTGCGTAAGCGAAATTCCGATTCCGGAATGGACGCCGATTTACCCGCCGGATTACACGCCGCCTTTAACGCCTTTGCCGCATCGGTGCGTAAGCGCTAGCGACTTCTTTGCGGCGCCGACTGCCGTTGAGGGCGAGGTCGTATTGGGAGCGGTGAAAGTTCTTCCCGGCGTTCTCGCCGATGGAACGATCGTTCCGTTGAATATTAATGATTGCAACGAGGATGGAATTTTGGATGTCAATATCCCGTGGTCGGAATCGACGGGATCGGCTTTCGCCATGATTGAATTCATGCCGGAAGTTTGCGGAGGCTCTGCGCCGCAATTGGTTGAGATTACATTGACGCATGGAACGCCGATCAAATTGACCGCCTTGGACGAAAGTAATGCGGCGGTAGATCTGTTCGACGATCCTGGCAGCGATTCGAGCTTGGTTCAAGTTGTCATCTTGAATAGTCCGACGGGAATTCGTAAAGTCCAGATTGAAGGCGCTGAAATCTGCATTCTGAAAATATGCTGGGTTTGCAAAACCGAAGTTCCTATTCCGGAATGGACGCCGATCATGACTCCCGTCTTGACGCCGTTGCCGCAACGATGCGTGTCCGCAGGCGACTTCTTTACGGCGTCCGCATCGGAATTGAGCGAAGTCTTACTGGGACCGGTGAAAATTCTGCCAGGCGTACTTTCTGACGGAACCGTCGTTCCGTTGAGTGTTAACGATTGCAACGGCGATTCGCGATTGGATGTCAATATCCCATGGTCGGAATCGACGGCGTCTGCTTTCGCCAAAATTGAATTCATGCCGGAAGCCTGCGAAGGCATAGCGCCGCAGTTTGTGGAAATCGCGTTGACGCATGGAACGCCGATCAAGTTGACGGCGTTAGATGACGCCAATGCGGCTGTGGACGTATTCAGCGATCCTGGCAGCGATGCGAGTTTGGCGCAAGTCGTGATTTTGAAGAGTCCGATGGGTATCCGCTCCATCCAGATCGAAGGCGCGGAAATCTGCATTTTGAAAATATGCTGGATCTGCGTAAGTGAGATTACACCGGAAAAAACGCCCCTTTTCACGCCGATGTTTACCCCGATGTTTACGCCGCAGACGCCGTTGCCGGAGATTTGCGTATCCGCTAGCGAATTCTTTACAACGTCCGCGTCGGGATTGAACGAAGTCTTGCTGGGACCCGTGAAAATTCTGCCTGGAGTTCTGGCCGATGGAACCATCGTTCCGTTGAACGTCAACGATTGCAACAGCGATGGACGTTTGGATGTTAATATCCCATGGTCGGAATCGACGGCTTCGGCTTTCGCCGTCATTCAGTTTGCAACGGAAATTTGCGGAGGCGTTGCGCCGCAGGTAGTGGAAATTACGTTGACGCATGGAACGCCGATCAAGTTGACCGCCTTGGATGACGCCAATGCGGCGGTTGATATATTCAGCGATCCCGGCAGCGATCCGAGTTCCGTTCAGACGGCGATCCTGAAGAGTCCGATGGGGATTCGCACTATCCAGATCGAAGGCGCGGAAATCTGCATCCTGAAGATTTGCTGGTACTGCGCAGGCGAAATCATTCCGGGATGGACGCCCGTTATAACTCCATTCCGGACGCCGATCGTCACGCCCATTCTCCCGACTCCCATACGAGAAGTTACTGTTACGGACGATTCGTTGAGTTTCCGCGATCTTAGCGGAGCGGAAGATTACGATTTAGAGGAAAACAGAGAGTTAGTCATTCGCTGGGATATCAAGTTGACGGGCATTACTTTTTATCATATTTGGGTCTATGTCGATAACGCCGCTGCTCCCGTCTATCTGGGTCAAAGCGCCGATCCTAAGGATAATTTTTTGGTATGGAGGAAAAACTCGCCTCGAATTAGCAAAGAATTCCGCAACGGCCCGCAATTCGGCCACTCCTATCAATTCCAAGTCGTTGCCATGAAGTCGGCGGCGGCGGGCGGCGTTTTGGGCCGATTTATGTCAACGGCTCCCGTGAAGTTTCTTGAAGGAATCGATCCCGTTCCGACCGTAGAAAGAACGCCCGTCATGACGCCAGGATTGCCCGAGTTTACGCCGGCGCCGATGATTTGTATTAGCGTAAGCGATTTTTATACGGCGCCCGCAGAGAATTTAAGCGAAGTTTCTTTGGGTCCTGTGAGCATCCTGCCCGCCTATTTATCAGATGGGACGATGGCGCCGTTAAGCGTACTATTGGACAGCGCCAACAACCAGATGGCTGCCTTTATTCCTTGGTCGGAATCGACAGCGTCGAAATTCGCCGTGATCGAATTAGTCCAACCCATATGCGAGAGCGGCATGGGACCTCAAGTCGTTGAGATCACCCTAAGCCATGGAACGCCGATTACATTAACCGCTTTTGACGATAGTGGAATGATTGTCGATACTCTTACGGACGATTCCACGTTTACGGCGGGCGCTCAGGTCAAAATGAAGCTCGCAAGCATTTCGGGAATCCATTCAATCCAAATCGAAGGCGCTGAGGTCTATATTTATAAGTTGTGCGCGTTATGCGTCAGCGATATCCCGTTGCCGGAAATAACTCCAGTCTTCACGCCGATGATGACGCTCCCGCCCCAATTCGAACAATGCGTCGAAGTGAGCGAATATTTTACCGAACCTGTAACCATGTTAGATGAAGCGGCGTTAGGTCCCGTGAAGATCAGCAAGGGAGACAACCGGCTGGCCGTTCCTTTGAGCATATCGGCCTGCAGCAATGACGGCCGCTTGGGCGTCTATATCTCCGCTACTACATCCGCCTATATTGAATTCAGTCCCAACGTATGCGACGGTAATGCGCCGAAAGTCGTGGAAGTGGTGCTTGGCCATGGGACGTTAGCGACGCTTACCGCCTTCGACGACAGCGGCGTGGAGGTTGCCACGGCGGTGGATACGGGCGCCGATTCTTCCATCATCCGAGTGATGCTGTTAAACAGCCCAACGGGAATCCGGAAAATCAAAATCGAAGGCGCAGATATCTGCATCGTAAAAATCTGCTGGCAATGTTTTGAGATTCCCATCACCCCAATGATGACGCCGATGTTCACTCCAGGCAAAACGCCTTTTATCACCCCTGGTTTTACGCCGGTATTAACGCCGATATCGACTCTTCCTATTCCTACGCCAGCAGGGCCAGCGAAGATTATCTATTCGGAAGAGGGAAATACGATGGTGGCTTTTTGGATTTGGGATTTCACCAGTTCGCCAAGAGTCCCCGTCACAAATTCTGAGATTGGATTGCAAACGGGCGATGATGTCGATGCGCTCGGATTGGGTGAAGATTACAGCCGATTCGACGAATTCCGTTGCGACGTATTCTCCCTCAGCGCTGGATCGGTGGGAACGAGCGGCGATTTGTTAGCGAGATCGAGCTCCGGAAAACCTATCGAGCGGGATATCTATCGAGAAGATCACGCTTCAATGAACGTTCTCTATATTGACGATCTCATCAGCCAGAGCATGGGCGGCGGAACAGCGAGCGGAGTGATCGACGATTTCGACATTGGGCCTATTGCTCAAGGAAGTTGGGTCTATTTCTCGTTAACGCCAGGTTCCCCCACGCTTGCATTGGGCTATTCGCCCAGCGATGTTTTAGTAAGCCAGTATGGAATACCCGGTTCGCTAAAGGTTTATGCCCATGCGGTGGATTTAGGCAGTCCTCCGGATATCGATGCGCTGTCCATCTATGATGCGGCGGGCGACGCCGTGTACGATCCGGCGATGGATTATATTATCTATTCCGATCATACGCCGGGCGTAGGCGTAGTATATCATTACGGATTCGGCAGTCCGGTTGGCAATTCGGCGCATAGCCATTCGCAATTCGGACTATTGGATTCGGATAATATTTATGGGTTGGAACATATTTATTTAGTACAACCTCAAATCACGCCTGGAACGGTAGTAACGCCGATGGGTACGCCAATGGGCACGCCGTTCCCGCCCATGACGCCGATGGGCACGCCGTTCCCGCCCATAACGCCGATGGGTACCCCGTTCCCGCCCATGACGCCAATGGGCACGCCGTTCCCGCCCATGACGCCGATGGGTACGCCGATGCCTCCGTTTGAGACCCCGCCGCCGATGGATACTCCAATGGGTACGCCGCCCCCAATGGGCACGCCGTTCCCACCCATGACGCCGATGGGCACGCCAATGCCTCCATTAGAAACGCCGCCGCCGATGGGTACTCCGATGGAGTCGCCGCCGCCAATGGGCACGCCGATGGGTACGCCGATGCCTCCGCTAGAGACGCCGCCGCCGATGGGTACCCCGATGGGCACGCCGCCGCCGGTGAATACGCCAATGCCAACTATGCCGCCGCTGGATACGCCGTTGCCGACAATGCCGCCGGTGAATACGCCGATGCCGACAATGCCGCCCATGGAAACGCCGCCGCCCATGCCGACGAACACGCCGATGCCGCCGCCCATGCCGACGAATACGCCGATGCCGCCGCCCATGCCGACGAACACGCCAATGCCGCCGCCCATGCCGACGAACACGCCAATGCCGCCGCCCATGCCGACGGATACGCCAATGCCGCCGCCCATGCCGACGAACACGCCAATGCCGCCGCCCATGCCGACGCCGACTCCTTTTTAAGTGGATGGAAAGGTGAGTGGATTTATCGGAAATAATAAAAAACGCATCGTTTCACTTGACGGAATGAAGTTTTGAAATAAAATGGTTTTCTTAATTGAGAGCCCCATATTCTTTAATGGGGAAACGTTACGGAAAATAAACGAAATTTCATGAGCCGCAATAACCTTACCTTAGAGCAGATTATTAGCGCCCTCGTACTCGTAGTCGGTGTACGAACGCCCACTGCTTTAGGGAGCGGCGGCTGATCGAACAACCAGAACTCCTAAAAGCCGTGGGCGAAAGAAAAAGCGCTCACGGCTTTTTTGTTTGCGCGTTTTCCTATCAATTGAAAATTATCGATTAACCATAGAACTTAACATTGCATGAGAAAAAGAAGGAGGCTTTACGATGTCGAGCTATTCTCAAACCGCAAAACCGGCCAAAAAGAAACAGGCCAATGCAGTTCAATCAGCTCCCTGCCGCAAAAAGGGAGCGGAAATCGTCGTTGACGCGCTGGAAAGAGAAGGCGTGGAAGTGGTTTTCGGATACCCCGGCGGGGCGATTATCGACGTGTTCGATATGCTCAACCAATCCGACAAGTTCCAATTCATACTCACGCGGCACGAACAGGGCGCCATGCACATGGCGGAAGGCTACGCTCGCGCTACGGGCAAGGTCGGCTGCGTAATCGTAACGTCAGGACCCGGCGCCACCAACACGGTAACGGGATTGGCGGACGCCATGATGGATTCGACGCCGATCGTCGTCATTTCGGGGCAGGTCGCATCCCATCTTATCGGCAACGACGCCTTTCAGGAAGCCGACGTCGTGGGCATCACCCGTCCTGTAACGAAGCATAATTATCTCGTGAAAAATATCCAAGAACTGCCGCAATTGTTAAAGAATACGTTCCATATCGCCCGCACGGGACGGCAAGGGCCGGCGTTGATCGATATTCCCAAGGACATCCAAAAACAGACATTGGAGAACTATGTTTATCCCAGCGAACCGGCGTTGCCGGGATATCGCATTCAAACGAAGCCTGCGGCGGAGAATGTCGCGAAGGCGTGGGAGATGATCTATTCCTCCAAGCGGCCGTTGATCTATGCTGGAGGCGGCGTCATCAACTCCAACGCCGCCGACGAATTGTTCGTGCTCGCCACCAAGGCCAACATCCCCGTTACCACGACGCTGATGGGATTGGGCGCTTTCCCCGAAACCCATCCGCTTTCGCTTCACATGCTGGGAATGCACGGAACGGTCTACGCCAACAAAGCCGTTCAAGCGTGCGACTGCTTGATCGCCGTGGGATCGCGCTTCGACGACCGTGTGACGGGCAAAATCTCGGAATTTGCGCCCCATGCGAAAATTATCCATATGGATATCGATCCCTCTTCCATCAGCAAGAACGTGGCGGTAGACGTCGACTTGATCGGCGACGTGAAGGAAATCCTCACGATGCTGAATCCCCTGGCGAAGCGATGCGATGCGGACGAATGGTTGATGCAGGTTGAAGATTGGAAGAAAAAACATCCGCTTCGTTACAAAAAGCATGGGGATTCGGAAGAGATATTGCCTCAGGAGTTGATCGAAGAGATCAACAAGGCCGCCAACGACGACGCCATCGTCGCCAGCGAAGTAGGACAACATCAGATGTGGGCGGCGCAGCATTTCGCCTTTACCCGTCCTCGCACCTGGATTACGTCCGGCGGACTAGGCACGATGGGATTCGGCTTTCCGGCGGCGATCGGAGCGCAACGCGCTTTTCCCGGACGGCAGGTTATCCTCATCGCCGGAGACGGTTCCATCCAGATGAACATCCAGGAACTGGCGACGGCGGCTTATTATAACCTTCCAGTCAAAGTCATCATCTTGAACAATGGCTGGCTGGGCATGGTGCGGCAGTGGCAAGACTTATTTTACGGGAAAAATTATTCCGCAACGGAATTGACGAGGCCGGGAGGCGACGGTTCTCCGGGAGATTGGAAAGCCGCCGAGTATTTGCCTCGCTTCGATATACTGGCGCAAGCTTATGGCTGTTGGGGCCGCAGCGTCTCGCAGCGGAGCGAGCTCGACGGCGCTCTGAAGGAATGCCTGGCGGCGGAAGGTCCCGCGATTCTTGAAGTGAAAGTGTCTCGAGAAGAAAACGTTTATCCTATGGTTCCCGCCGGGGCGTCGTTGAATCAGATCATGGACGGCATGGCGTAATGGAATGATGAATGATGAATGATGAAAAAAGTAGGATGGGTCGCGTTTTTTGACCCATCGGTATTTGTGGGATGGAATTGTTGATGGGTCAAACGGCGCGACCCATCCTACTGGGGGACTGTGAGACTTGTTTCTTGGTCTCAAGGTCTCAAGGTCTCAAAGTATAAAGGAGTTGAAAAAATGATTCGACGGCATATCTTTTACGTGCTGGTGGAGAACCGCTCCGGCGTGCTCGCGCGAGTGGCCGGATTGTTTTCCGCCCGCGGATTCAATATCGAAAGCCTCTCCGTGGCGGAGACGGAAAATCCGGAAGTCTCGCGCATGACCATCGTCGTTCCCGGCGACGACAAAATTTTGGATCAAGTGCGCAAACAGCTGAACAAGCTAGTGGACGTGCACGAGTGCCATGATTTCTCGATGGAGGCGCAGGACATCATTTCTCGCGAGCTGATTCTATGCAAAGTGAACGCAACGCCTACCCAACGGGGCGAGATCGTGGAGATCGCCAATATCTTCCGCGCCCGAATCGCCGACGTGGGGCTGGAAACGATGGTGATCGAAGCCACGGGCGAGCAGGAAAAGATCAAAGCGCTTCTGAAACTGCTGGAGCCTTATGGCATCACCGAAGTGGCTCGCGGCGGACGAGTGGCCATGACGCGGGGCAAGTCCGAAGTCAATCATGCGGCGCTGGCGCTGGCCTGATGCGGCGATCGAACGCCGTCGCGAGAAGCTGGAATCCTATAATGAATTCCTGTTTGCCAATATGATAGACGGGGAAGAACAGAAACCGATTTCAAACGCAAACGTTTTTATAAAGGAGAACGAACATGGTGAAAATGTATTACGATGACGATGCGGATCTTGGATTGCTGAAAGATAAAACCGTAGCCATTATCGGATACGGCAGCCAGGGGCACGCTCATTCTCAGAATCTGCGCGACAGCGGCGTCAAGGTGATCGTGGCGGAAATTCCGGGGCCGAATTACGATCAAGCCAAAGCGGATGGATTCGAAATATTCACAGCGGCGGAAGCGGCCAAGAGGGGCGATTTGCTCACCATCACCGTCCCGGATCAATATCAAGCGGCGGTATATAGCAAAGAAATCGCGGCGGAGATGAAGAAAGGGAAAACTCTTCTCTTCGCGCATGGATTCAACATTCATTTCGGACAGATTATTCCTCCTCCGGGCGTCGACGTCATCATGTGCGCTCCCAAAGGCCCCGGCCATCTGGTGCGGCGCGTATTCCAGGAAGGCGGCGGCGTGCCCGCCTTGATCGCCGTGCATAAGAACGAATCAGGCAAGGCCAAGGAAGTCGCCCTGGCCTATGCGCGCGGCATCGGCGGAACGCGGGCGGGCGTTATCGAAACCACGTTTGCAGAAGAGACGGAGACGGATCTGTTCGGCGAACAAGTCGTTCTCTGCGGCGGTTTGACGGCGCTGGTCAAGGCCAGTTTCGAAACGTTGGTGGAAGCGGGCTATCAGCCGGAAATGGCCTATTTCGAATGCTGCCACGAATTGAAATTGATCGTGGATCTTATTTACGAAAACGGCATTGCTGGAATGCGCTACAGCATCTCCGACACAGCGGAATATGGCGATCTGACGCGCGGGCCGCGCATTATCAACGACGATATCAAAAAGGAAATGCGCGTAATTCTAAAGGAAATCCAGAACGGCGAATTCGCCCGCGAATGGATATTGGAAAACCAGGCGAACCGCCCAGTATACAACGCTCTGCGCAATAAGGACTTGGATCATCCTGTGGAAAAAGTGGGCAAAAAACTACGCGAGTTGATGTCCTGGTTGAAGAAAAAGAAATAAAGCCATTCGCCGATTATTCCCTCATCCTAATCCTCACTCAAAGGACGAGGGGATGCTGGTAAACTGTAGGGTGGGCTCAAAGCGAAGCGCAGCCCACCAGAGGCGATAGGGAGACTAGAGGACAAGGTGACAGGGCAACCAGTCTCCCAGTCTCCCAAAAGGGGCGATCATACATTGCGCCCCTTTTTCTATTTTTGCCAATTTGGCATGATGTCGGGAAGGCGAAATCGACATGAAAGCCAAACCGATAGTCCAGGAAGAATCCTTTGCCCGAGAACGCGCGCTTCGAGAGAAGGGCTATCGTTTAATCGCGGGCGTGGACGAAGCGGGGCGTGGTCCTTTGGCCGGTCCCGTCGTAGCGGCCGCTATTATTCTACCTCCCGATATCGATCCGCCGGTTTTGGCGGGAGTGCGCGATTCGAAGCTGCTGAGCGAGCCGGCCCGCGAGCAAATGTACGATCTGCTGACGCGCAAGGCTTTCTCTTACGCCGTCGCCCAGGCTTCGGCCCGTGAGATCGAGGCGCTCGATATCCGCAAAGCTTCGCTGTTGGCGATGAAACGGGCGGTGGAGCGCTTGCAGACGCCGCCGGATTACGTCCTGGTTGACGGGCGGGATTATCCCAATATCGCCCCGACGGGCGAGGCCATCGTAAAGGGGGATCGATTGTGCGTCAGCGTGGGCGCGGCCTCGATCCTGGCCAAAGTGATCCGGGACCGAATCATGACGGCCCTTCATGTGCGATATCCGGCCTACGGCTTCGATGGGCATAAAGGCTACCCCACGGAATATCACAGGGCGGCGCTGCAAATCTTCGGCGCTTGCGAACAGCATCGCTCCACGTTCTCGCCGGTATCGGATTGCCTGCTGGCTCCTGAACCAAGCGCCGCTTTTACCCGTTGCGTAAAACAAATCGGAGAATGCAATCATGCGGATCAAATCCAATCGCTTCTCGATCTTCTGGCTTCCTATACGCTCTCGGAATCGGAACGCTGCTATCTGAAAAACCGCGCTCATCAACGCGCCGAATTTCTGAAGCGCAAAGAACGGATTCTCCATCCCGCTTCCGTGGATATTGGTTCGAATTGGGAAGCGTTCGCCGCCGAGCATCTACGGAAACAGGGTTATGAAATCTGGGAGCGGAATTACCGGGGAAGCCGAGGGGAAATCGACCTGGTGGCCAATAAAGGGACGCAAATCGTTTTCGTCGAAGTAAAAGCGCGGACGTCGGCGCAATTTGGAATGCCTTACGAAGCTATCGGCCGCAAAAAGCGCCAGGCGATGATTCGAACGGCGGAGGAATATCTTGTTAAGCGCGATTTGCTGACGGGATGGGATATCCGCTACGACGCCGCTTCCATCCTGGCGCCTAAAGGTGAGCCGCCGAGAATGGATTATTTCGAGGACGTCTTTCGGGTGGAGGAAGAATTCTATTAACTTCTGCTGCGAACCTGGGAGCGCAGGCGTCCCGCCCGCAAATTGGAGGAACCGTTCAAAAGCGGCGCTTGGGATTAATTTCTGATGCGTTTTCGAATCGCGAAACCACGAAAAGGCGCGAATTCCACGAAATTTTTGAATCACGGATGCCACGGATTCTTTTGGATTTCACGGAAAAATCGTTCTCATAACACGATTCCTTGCGCCAACTTTTTTTTCTTTTTTCGTGGTTTTCTTTTTCATTTCGTGCTTTCGTGATTCAATCGATGAGAGTAAGAGATTTCTTTAATTTCTCATATCGCGCGTAACATGAGTTATTAATTTATATTGCGTTCCAAATTAGGCTGCCAATCCCATTCGTTTTCCATAAACCTCCTGACAATATCAATTCGATTTATACTATATATACTAAATAGGCATAATCCAAATAGGGCGCGTCGGACGGCTCTCGCAGAGAAATGATAATCTCAACGGGCCGGATTCATCCACCGCGATAAACCAACGAAGAGGCTCGAAATGAAGAAGAAATTTTTGGCTCCAATCGTCCTGGCAGTGATGTTGATTGCTCCTTCTCTTTGTCAGGCAGGATTCAACTGGCAAAAAAATCTTGACGAAACCTTGAAAATGGGGAAAGAAAAGAATATTCCCGTCTTTGCTTATTTCTATCACCCTTATGACAACAAAGAAGACAAGCAAGTTTGGATGAGTCCTCTCCTGGCGCAATTTTATTCCAAATTTCTCGCTGTGGGGATCAATATTATCTCCAATAGCGAACTGGCGGGCGAGTATGGGACGCGGGTTTATCCCAGCGTGCTCTTTTTCGATCCCCTGGGACGGGAGATTTACGCATTGCGCGTCGAGGAGAGCAATAACGTCCTGCAACGGACGGAACTGGCGCTGCGGATGAAAAAAGTACTGCAGTCGATCGACGAATTCAGCCTGTTGGAAGGTCAGCTGGAAACAACGCGGATGAATCCTAAGATGCTGCTGCTCTACGCGAAGGGATTGCGCGACCGCGCGATATTCGATAAGGCGGACGCCGAGTTTAACCGTCTGTTCGCTATGCCGAACATCGACTCCGATTTGATGAAAGAGGCGCGCGAAGATTATTCCCTCATGGTTTTTTTGAAAGCGACGCGGGATTTTTATAAAGGGGATTACGATCTATGCATCGACGCCTTGAAGCGGTTTATGCAAAAAAATCCGGAGTCAACCTCCATTTATCACGCCCAGTTCATTCTGGGCATCGCCCTGTACGAATCGGGCAATCAAAAAGAGGGCGTGAAGGAATTGGGAAAATTATCCAAAGATTCCAAGGCGGGAGTTTTTCAAGAGAAGGCTGAAATGTACCTTAAGGAAAAGAAGGGAGGGAAGTAATCCTGCGACTCGTTCACAGCGACTGCCGCCAATACGTTGGGGATCGTCCCTGCCAGCCGCACAAGGAATTCGGCGTATTCTGCGAGAACTGCCCCCATTACGATCCGGCGGAGACGCGGATTCTCGTCATCAAACTTGGTGCGGCGGGCGACGTTCTGCGTACGACGGCTCTCTTGGGTTCGATCAAGGAACTTTATCCCCGCTCCCACATTACATGGATATGCGGGCGCAGGAGTTTTTCGCTCATCCGGCATATCAGCGTCATCGACCGTCCGCTGCCGTTTACGTATGAAACGATGGCGATTCTCGATCACGAAAGATACAATCTCTGCATCAATTTCGATCTAGCGGTGGAGGCTACCGCTTTGGCGGCGCGCGCTCAGGCGGAAATGTATAAAGGATTTGGACGCCAACGAGACGGCGCGGCCATCGCTTTGAATCCTGAGGCGGAAACATGGCTAGAGATGAGCCTATGGGACGACAAGAAGAAGGCTAATCGCCTTACCTACCAAGCGCATATGCGGCGAATCCTGGGCGCGCCGGAAGTCAATCACCCCATCCTCGCAACGCGCCTGCCGGAAAAACAAGAGAAGGCGCGGTTATTCGCCTATGCGCATGGCCTGGATCGTAGCCGTCCGCTCATTGGCTTCAACGTCGGCGCGGGCGACCGCTGGCAGCATAAAAAATGGACGGTGGAAGGTTTCGTCCGGCTGGGGGAACTCCTGCGCGAAGAACTGGACGGACGCATCATGATCCTCTACGGCCCGGCGGATGCGGCGCGAGCCAGGGAAGTTATGGCGGCTATGACGGTTCCGTTTGTGGACGCCGGGCTGCGCGCTTCCGTGCTGGATTTTTTCCCTGTCCTCGATTTGTGCGATGTAGTCGTCACGGGAGATACGCTGGCTTTGCACGCCGCTCTGGGATTAGGCAAGAAAGTCGTATGCCTGGTTGGTCCCACATCGGCGGCGGAGCTGGAACTTTATGGACAGGGCATTATCCTAATGGGAGATATCGATTGCCTGGGATGCTATCGGACGAGATGCGATAAAGACCCTTTATGCATGAAACTTTTGAGTCCCAACGCCGTTTACTCCGCCGTAAAGGAGTTGATCGAAAAAAATCATGACCCGCTTAGTCCATGATCCCAAAACGAGTTGGCGCAACCATCAGCGCGTGCGATTCATTAAAGGATTTTATCGCACCCGCCGCCAGTTGTTGGACCTTATCGATCGGTTCGAGAAAAAGGGAGATATTTCGCATGAAATCATCGATAAACTTTTAGAGACCAACTTCCGCGAATTGAAAGACCTCTCCCACATTCTTTACCGTCCTCAGAACAAGCGGCAAAGCGATCATAACAACCAGCGTCTCTTCGATAAAATCCTGGGAACGCTGTGGCATGAACTGGATAAGGCGCGCGACAATATCCGGCTGTTGGAAATTTATTCCAATTACGTCGAACCGGAAAACGGGACTCCCTTAAAATCGCTGAACCGCCTCGACGATCAAATCCTCAAAGGCGCCAAAAAAGATTTGCCGCGCCAATTGCGGCGATCCAAGAAACTGATAGAGGAATTGCTTCCCCTTTTCGAAAAAATCATTCCTCTCTACAAAGGCAACGAAATCATCTTGCGGACTCTCTATTTTTCCCGCCAACAACTGGACAGCCTTTGCAAACCCTCGACGGTGGAGTATTTTTTCCCCTTGCTTCACGGCAGCGTCGCCACGGGGTATTTCATGCTGATCCGTTCGCTCGTCGAATCCCGGCATTTTCAGGAAGCGGAAAAAGCGTTGGAGGCCATGCGCCGTTGGACGGCTTCGGATCCGTCCAACCGCATGGTTCTGGAAGAAGCGGAAATGGTATTGCGGCGAGCGAATATTTGATCCCCTTGCGATTCGTTTCGAATTATGGTTTGTTTTAAGGACGCGGCGTATGCCGTTCGGGAAATCGTTGCGTCCGGGAGGAAATTATAGGTTAGAGCGTTTAAGGATTGGGTAGATGTTGTTCTCAAATCGTCAGAATCAGGATGGCCAGGATTCACAGGATTCACAGGTTATAAAATATCCTGGTCATCCTTTCATCCTGGATATCCAGACAATGGCGACGCGCAAAAAATGACATTGGCCTCCGCATCTCTTTAAACGATCCAGCCTATCTATGCAATCTTGAAACGTTCTAATCCGTCTCGATATCCGCCATTTCCTAAAAAGTCCACGCAAAAAATAAGGAGTCGCATTATGAGCATCGTTACGATTTTTCTCGCCGCCGTCATCGGAGCTTCAACGGGGAATCCGCTCGATATTCACCCCATGCAGCGGGAGCAGATCCTGAACGCCTTCTCTCATCCCCCCGCCGTATTCGGGACGGGACCGCTCTGGGTGTGGAACGATCGCATGACGGAAGAGATCGTCATTCGCGATTTGGAATCGCTGAAGCAGCAGGGAGTGTTGCAAGTCTTCGTCCATCCCCGGCCGGGATTGATGACGCCGTATCTATCGGACGAATGGTTTGATTTGTTCGCCGTCACCATCCGGGAAGCGGAGAAGCGGGGGATGCTGGTTTGGATTTACGACGAAAACTCTTATCCGTCCGGATTCGCCGGCGGTTTCGTTCCCGCGAAAAATCCGGACTATTCCGGGCAAGGGCTGCAAATGGCGCAGGCAGATGTTTTCGATCCCAACAATGCCCCCAAGAATCTTATCGCCGTCTTCGAATTGAAGGATTCGGGCGCGGTAAATATAACGGATAAAGCCAAGCAGGCGCAGGAGCCGCTCAAAGGCCAATTCGCCGTTTTTTCGACGAATCGAGCCGGGAATTCTCCCTGGTACGGAGGATATTCCTACGTGGACTTGATGAAGCCGGGAGTAACGGAATCGTTCCTGGAAATAACGCTTGAGCCATACCGCAAACATTTTGGAGATCAATTCGGAAAGATGATTCTCGGCAGCTTCACCGACGAGCCGCATATCCGTCCCGCCGGTGGATGTCCCTGGACGGACGATCTGCCGCAGCGTTTTCAAGAACGATGGGGCTATTCCCTGCTCGACAACCTGGCGTCTCTCTACCTCAAGACGGGAGATTGGAAAAAAGTCCGCCATAATTATTACTATACGATTTTGGATCAATTCAACCTGCATTGGGGAAAGCCGTATTCGGAATTCTGCGAGAAGAACAACCTGGCGTTTACGGGACACTATTGGGAACACGACTGGCCTCATAATATATCCGTCCCCGACAACATGTCACTCTATCAATGGCATCAGGTTCCCGCTATCGATTGCCTAATGAATCAATACCGCGAAGACGTCCACTCCCAGTTCGGCAACGCGCGCTCGGTTAAGGAGCTGGCGAGCGTCGCCAACCAACTGGGGCGCAATCGCAAACTCTGCGAAACCTATGGGGCGGGCGGTTGGGACCTGCGTTTCGAAGATATGAAGCGAATCGGGGATTTTCTTTATGTACTTGGCGTCAATCTGAACAATCAGCATCTGACTTACTCCACCCTGCGCGGGGCGCGAAAGCGCGATCATCCCCAGTCTTTTTCCTATCATGAACCTTGGTGGGAAGCCTACAATATCTCCGCCGATTATTTCGCGCGTTTGTCCCTGGCGCTGTCGAGCGGCGATCAAATCAATAAAATTTTGCTTATCGAACCGACAACGACCTCATGGATTTTGCAGACGCCTTCCTTCAACGATCCCGCACTCAAAGAATTGGGCGATCAGTTCCAATCTCTAGTCAATTTATTGGAAGACGAACAGATCGAATACGATATCGGCAGCGAGGATTTGATCGAGCGTTACGGCGCATCCGAGAATAATGGCCTTCGCGTCGGCCAACGGCTGTACTCTCTCGTTGTGATCCCGGAAGGAATGGAAAATATCAACGGCAAAACGTTGGAACTATTGCAATCGTGCGGCGGGAAATTGATTTTATTGGGAAATGAGCCGCCAACTTTGGTTTATGGTTCGCCGTCGGATGCAGGAAAGAAACTATCGCAACGAAACGGCAAATGGCTGAAAATGGAGCGCGGCGAACTCGCGAGGCATCTGCGAGAGGAGACGCCGGACGCGCCGGTCTTTACTCGCGATCAAGAACATAAAGGAATTCTTTTCCATCAACGGCGCGTTTGCGAAGACGGGCGGATTTTGTTCCTGGTCAATACCAGCTTGGACGGAAACAGCGCAGGAACCTTCACGATTCCTGGCGGCAAAGTGGAAAAGTTGAATCTGGATTCGGGAAAGAACGAGAACTATTTCTATACTCAAGAAGAGGGCAAGATTCAATGCTCCTTCGATTTGCCGCCCGCCGGAAGCTTGCTGCTCTTCATTTCCAACGAAAAAAGATCGCCGGTTTGCGTGGAACAGAAGCCTCGCGCGGCCATTGCGCCCATCGGCCCCGTCAGCGTCCTCCGGGCGGAGCCGAACGTCTTGACCGTGGATTATTGCTCTGTTTCCGCCGCAGGCGAAAAATTGGAGAAATCGTATTTCTATCAGGCGCAGCAATTCGTTTTCCAAAAGAACGGGATGCCGCAGAATCCTTGGGACAGTTCGGTTCAATTTAAGGATCAACTCATTACCAAGACGTTTCCGCCTGAATCCGGTTTTACCGCCGAATACGCCTTTACCATCGACGGCCAGGTTCCGCAAAATCTATGGTTGGTTGTCGAGCGTCCCGATTTGTATGAAATCCAATGCAACGGCAAAACCGTGAAAGCGACGCCGGGCGCATGGCATCTGGACGTCCAGTTCGGAAAGATCGATATTCATGCGGCGGCGCAGACAGGCGCCAATTTCATTACTTTAAAAGCGCAGCCGATGACCATCTATCACGAGTTGGAATCGATCTACATCCTAGGCGATTTCCGGCTCGCCGCCGTCGATCCCGGTTTCGCAATCCTCCCTGAAACGGCGCTTTCGCTGGGCGCCTGGTCGAAGCAAGGAATGCCGTTCTACGCTTCGGGCGTGGTTTACCGGGAAAACTTCCCCGTGGAGAAGAAAGAGGGCGGGTATACCGTCTCGCTGGGCAAATGGTATGGCAGCGCGGCGAAAGTCTGCGTAAACGGCGAGTTGGCGGGCTATATCGGCTCGCAACCGTGGGAGATCGACGTTACGTCCTTTATCCGCGAGGGAGAGAATAGAGTGGAAGTAACCGTCTTCGGAACCCTGAAAAACACGCTCGGCCCCCATCACAACAACCAGCCCCTCGGTTCGGCCTGGCCGGGAATGTTTCGCAACGGCCCCAAAGGCGGACAGCCCAACGGCAGCGAATACAGCGTTGTGGAGTATGGGTTGTTTGAGCCTTTTAAACTGATGAACGCTGAGTAATGAATAATGAATGAATGCCGGATGGGGCGAGTTTTTCGCCCCATCTTTTTTATGAGTAATTCATTATGACTAACAAACGGAAAATACGATCCATAATGTTGTTTGGCGCGGGTTTATTGATGGGCATTGCTCTAACAGCGCAAGTTCCCAATATGTTGAAACTTCAACGGGTACGGCAACATCATCCCGATTACTTGCCGGGCGCGCTTGTCAAAACGGATCGTCCATACGATGTGGCTATCGCCGGAAGAGGCTATTTTTGTTTTAGCGGTCCAAACAAAACGACGCTCTACAGCCGGATTTCCAATTTAACGTTGGATAAAACCGGTAATATCGTTAATAAATCCGGATTTCTACTTCAACCGGCCATTCAAGTTCCAAGCGATGCCATTCGGATTGAAATCTCGCCGGATGGAATGATTACCGCCTTTGATCATTTATCTCAAGATAATGGAATAGGACAAATTCTACTCGCCTGTTTTCCGAATTCTGAGGGATTGAAACCGGTGGACGTTGCCTTTTTTGGAGAGACAGAGAAATGCGGTCTGCCGACTTTCTCGATGCCTGGAGATGGAGGAGTTGGCTTTTTATTGCAAGGCTATCAGTTGCTCTCAAGCATTCCCCCAAATACGCCCTCCCATCTGATCATCAATGGACCTTATTACAATGGCCCGAACGACGAACAACAGGAGCCGTTGATCGAGACGGGGAGACTATGGGATTTCGGCGTTGAAGGACCAGGCTTTGCGGCTGTAACGTTAGGCGATGGAAGAACAGCTTACACGCGATATCTTGATTATTCTTTGAGCGACTATGGAGAAGTAGTAAAGAAATTTCCTATGGTTATGGGATTGCAGGCAGGCATTCCATTGGAGCCATCCGTCAAGAAAGATGATTTTCGGATGGAATCGATTCCCCTTTATCGATTTTCGTCGCCGGAAAATTTGCATTATTATATGAAAGGAATCTATCTGGAGACCGATCGTTCCGGTCAACCGAAAAAATGCGAGCAAGGGAAAGATGGAACCGGAATTATTAAGCGCGGATTTCTCAATCAGGTTTCATGCCATGAGCCTTAAGGATATTTTAAACCACTGTCAGAGTAATTGATGGATCAAATAAAGAGACTCATCCTGCTATTCGATTTACTTAATTCAAATAGGGGCGTAAGGCCATATTGCCCTACGCCCCTATTTTTAACTTACTCTTATTAATCCACCCTCACTCCTTCACAGGAAACAACTGCACCAGCGCCGCGCCGTGCGGATTGACTTTCGCTGTGTAGGCGTTTTTGAAAGTTCCGACATCCTTCTGCCGCCAGAGATCGCGAACTCGGTATTGGCCTTTGATCCCCAAATCCTTCCAATCGGCGGTTACGTCCGCCGCGGGCAGGAAGGTATAATCCAAATTGAACAGTCCTACGGCGAGCGAGCCGTCTTCCATTGCTTTCGCCCAAACTTGATGGCGATTTTTCTTCGCGACGCAGGTTGCCTGCTTGCCCAGCGGATCTTGATCCACGGCGAGCACTTCGTCGTTGGTCAGTAAATTCAAGGTGAATTCGTCGAATTGCGTCATATCGCAGCCGATGAGCAGCGGGGCGGACAACAGGCACCAAAGGCTGATATGCGTATATTGTTCGTCCGGCGTCAAACTCGTAGGATGAAGATTGGGACCCCAGCCGACCAAACCCACTACCAGCATAT
>JBFMBP010000034.1:0-11077 GCA_040755155.1 Candidatus Omnitrophota bacterium
ATATCTCATCAAAAACCCAATCTACGGCGCATTTCATCCGATGAGACGAGGTTTTTTCCCCCGCTGTTTTTCATGGTTTCATAACGCCGTTCGGCTATAGCTGCATCTTCATCCAATCCGAGATCGTTATCCAAACCATCAATAAATTCCAAGACTTTTTGCATCTGTTCGGGCGGGAGTTGGCGAATTTTCTGGATCACGATTTCAGAAGCGTCCATGATCGGCGGATTCTCCCTTTGGGATTGACTGGTTCTTCATAATTATACTTTACGGCGGGCGACAAGAGCAAGGTTTTTTCCGCCCTTGAACGCTCTTTGTCCGAATCATGATGCCCAGGATGGAAGGATGCGCAAGATAAAAGATAACAACATCCTGGATATCCAGAAAATCCTGACGATCCTGATTCAGACGATTGCTTTTTTTCCCACGCCCGCATCCATCCTGTCTTCCCACTTCCGACTTCCCCAATTCTTTTTATCCCATTTTGATTGAACATTGGTGAAACGATGACCATTCCCAATCTGAAGGATTTTTCACGTACGCATGTGTTTCGGGATTATGACAAATGGAATCCGGATGTTTCATATAATCATCCAATTTCGTTCTTAACGGCGGGATATCTCCACAGGCTTAAAGGTCAGCGTATATCCAAACGCCTGTAAAATTCGTCTCAGATTTTTGAGACGGGGATTTCCTTCCCGGGAAAGAGTTTTATATAATCTTTCTCGGGAAAGGTTGGTTTTCTTTGCTAACTCCGTCATACCTCCCTGGGCTATGGCAACCTGGCGTAATGCGGACAACAATGCTCCTTCGTCCGGTTCTTTTTCATACTCTTCGAGAACGGTTTGCACAAATCCAGCGATCTCATCGGGATGTTCCTTGAAACGCTCTTCTACGATTTCATCAAACGTTCTATATTTTTTCTTCTTTTTGTTCAAGGTATTGTCTCCAATACTCAAGCGCTTTCTCTATGTCCCGCTTCTGACGGCTTTTGTCGCCGCCGCACAGTAAAATGACGATTTCGTTTCCATCTCGCCCAAAGTAAATCCTTAATCCTCCGTTGAAGAAAAACCGCAATTCGAAAACATGATCTCCAATATGTTTGAAATCGCCTAAATTCCCCTGCTCGACCCGATATAGGCAGTCGAAAATACGGTCTTTTGTTTTGGAAGAAAGAGAACCCAACCATTCTGTGAAGGGTTCTTTTCCATCATCAGTTTGAAAAACGCGAATCTTCAGCATAGTTAATAGTAACCTATAGGTTACATATTGTCAATCTTATATTTCTTTGCCTGCCTTTTTGGCGGCGGGGCGGCAAGAACCAGGTTTTTTCCGCCCTTGAACGCTCTTTGTCCGAATCATGATGCCCAGGGTGGAAGGATGCTCAGGATAAAGAATGGAGATGGGAGAGGAATTTTCGGAACTTTAGGCTATACTATTTCCATCATCCAACGATGAGGGACGAATCATGGCGCAAGTGGATTTAAAGGAAGCTCCATCCATGCGGATTGACTTGGTGAATAAGGTTTTGTAAGGGGAATCGGTATTTATCCGCAAAGACGAAAACCAAATGATCCAGATGGTCTCCGTGGCGAAACCCCGCCGGAAATCGCAGTTTGGGCGCGCCAAAGGTCTTATTGAAAGAGCGGAGGATTTCGACGAACCTTTAGAAGTTTTCAAAGATTATATGCCAAATATTAGAGGCTCTTGCAAAATTAATAAAATCCGCTTTTAAATTCTCCCCCAAGCTTGGGGGGAGTTAGAGGGAGGTTGATTTTATTAGACTTAAGGCAACCCCCTCCTAACCTCCCCCAAGCTTGGGGGAGGAATTATAGAGTTTTTGCAAGAGGCTCATTATACAAATATATTATTAACAAGCCAACATTATTCTGTAACGAGTCCTTTCGTCGGATTCTGGAAAATCTTCGCGTCCGTTCGGCTGGAGCGGGGGCGGGGGTTGCGCTAGATTATGTTTTCTTTAATGGTAAACATGATGCTTGCGAAACGCGATAAGGGCTTATGACGGAATCGATCTTTTTTCCCCATTTCTATCTCGCCAACGATGTTCTCTTGCGGCATCAATATCTCTACTCTTCGCGGCTCATGCGCATTCATTCCTCCGACCGTCCGCCTCGAGACGGCAAGTTGGCGAAAAGCACGATCGCGAATCTGAGCGGCGCTGGATTTCTCGAAGATTCGATTCCGTTGGAGCGCAGCGAGTGGGCCGCCGAACGGTTTATCAAGACGTTGGAACGAGCCTACAAAGAGAACCGGGAAGAGTATATCCGGCGCATGGGCAAATTCATGAAGGAGCGGACCTCGACGAAGACGTATCATCTCTTCCGTCTCAAAGTATGGCCCGACGCCGCCGCTTGCGCTATGGAACTGGGCCTGGCCGTCCCCGATTCCGGGGAAATCTGGTGCTTCGCCACGCGGCAGATGGTCATGACGCTGATTGCCTGTCTTACGCTGGAACAGCAGGCGCAGCGCCGCCTGCCGCGCTGCGCCGACGCAACCGAATTCGACGAGTTGGCGGAATTGTTGGAACTTTTCCCGGCGGGAAGCGGCGACGCCTCCGTGCGCGCCGTCTTGGAGTTTCCTTACATCGTCCCCCAAGCGATCCTCTCGTTGTCCTGGGAGGAATTGCAGGTCAGAAAAATTAAGTTGGCGCCGATAGCGGGATTGTTTTACGAAACGATCCAAGAGGCGGAAAACGCTTTGAACGCGGCGAAGAGCCGAGAGGAGATCGGCGAGCGGTTGCAGGATTTTCAAGGGAACGTTGCGGCTTTCAATCGGCAAGTTATTCAGACGCTCCAGCCGCTGGGCGACCGGCCCGCCGTGTTTTATCATCAATACCGCTGGTATCCGCCGGAAGCGAGCGCTGTAGCGCCAGCCGCATTGCCGGCGCCCTTCATAGTCAAAGACGTTGCGCTGGCGGCCATGCTTCTTCCCGCCGCCAAAGAGGAAACGGCGCGGGCGCGATCCTATCCCGGCTGTCTGGTCTGCGCGATGGAGAAGCCTGCTTTCGAACGCGGATGGGGTTGGAAAATGACGAATTGGTTCAAACGATTCGCCATGATGGCGTAATCGATTTTTTTCTTTTCTTCGCTACCCGCCCGCCTATAATGTCTGGATTAAGATTTTAGGGATAAAAAGATAAACGGGATGGCGCCTGCTTTCGGGCGCCCGCCTTGTTGGAGGATCGATCATGAAATTCAAACGAATACTGTCGCGTTTAGGATTATTGCTTCTATTTTTCTCTGCATTCGCCGATAGCGCTGAAATTAAGGAAATCGCGCCCGGCGTTTATTTTCGTCCGGCGGTGGCCGTGTGCAATATCGGCTGGATTGTTTTCAAGGATTACGTTCTCGTCGTTGACGCTTCCATTCCCGGCGACGCCGAGAAGGCGATCGAAGATATCCGCAAGACGACGGATAAGCCGATCCGCTTCGTCTTCGACACGCACCATCATTGGGATCACTCCTACGGCAACGCCGTCTTCGCCAAGGCGGGCGCATCCATCATCGCTCAGCGCGAGTGTTGGGAGACGCTGAAAGGGGGCGTGAAGGATTTCGCCGAATGGGCGAAGGATAAGCCGGATTATCTTGCTAGGGGATTGGCGCAGCCCAGCGTAATTTTCGACGATATCCAGGTTTTCGACGACGGAGAGAAGCGGGTCGAACTTCTATGGTTCGGCCATGCGCATACGAAGGGGGACGCCGTCGCCTATCTGCCCAAGGAAAAAATCCTCTTCACCGGCGATCTTTGCGTCAACGGCGTTTTCAATTACCTGGGCGAATCCAACCTGGAGAACTGGATCGCGATCCTGTCGCATCTGCAAGGGCTGGATATCGAGACCGTCTGCCCCGGCCATGGCGAAACCGCTGGAAAAGACTTGCTGGAGACGCAGAAAGAGTATTTCGTCCAATTGCGGAAAGAGGCGCAAAAGGCCGTCGACGATGGCCTGACGCTGGAACAGGCGCTCGCATCCATCCGCATCCCCATGTACGAAAAATGGACGGGGCGCCAGCCGCAACCGGCGAATATCGAATACGCCTATCGCTATGCGGCGGGAATGATTACGCCGTGGCCGCTGTTGGAACATGGATTTGAAGGCGGCCCCTCGCCTACCAAAGATACGCCCGGCTGGACGCCTCCCAAGAAAATGCTTACTTCTTCGTTGAGCGAAAAGCAACTGGCGGCATTAAAGCGGGTTGCGCCGGATATGGAGTTTGTCAACATTCGCAACGATGATGAAATCTTGGAAAAGATCGGCGATGTGGACGCCGCGATGACGCCGCTTACGCCCGAGCAATTTCATGCCGCCAAGAAACTGCGTTTAGTGATTTCGCAGAGCGCGGGGGTGGATAAATATCTCATTCCCGAATTCGTCAATAGCGACGTCATTCTCACTAATGGGCAAGGGATGATGGGGCCGGCCATTTCCGATCACGTGATGGGATTCGTTCTCATGTTCACCAAAGCGCTGGCGGCTCAGCATGAACAGAAATTGAATGGCAAGTGGGGATGGGTGAAGGGACATCCCATCACCGAACTGAAGGGCAAAACCATGTTGATTCTGGGGCTGGGCGGCATCGGCCGGGAAGTCGCCGCGCGGGCGAAAGGATTTGGCATGATCGTCAAAGCTGTCGATCCCAAGCCGATGGAGAAGCCTCATTTCATCAGCTATATCGGCCAGCCGCAAGAACTGCACAACCTCCTGCCGCAAGCGGATGTGGTGGCCTGCTGCGTACCGCTAACCCCCAAAACACGCCGCTATTTTGGCAAACAAGAATTCGAACTCATGAATCCGACCGCCTATTTCGTCAATATCGGGCGCGGCGAAGTCGTCAACCAGGACGACCTCGTAGAAGCGCTGCGCAACAAAACCATAGCAGGGGCGGGGCTGGACGTAACCGATCCGGAACCGCTGCCGCCGGACCATCCGCTTTGGAAATTGGACAATGTTATCATCACGCCGCACATGTCGGGCTGGACGGATGAGAGTTGGAACCGCCGCTGGCTGATTCTGCGGGAAAACGTGCGCCGCTTCGCCGTAGGAGAACCACTATTGAATGTAGTCAATAAAGAGGTTGGATACTGAAACCGAACGGGCAATAAAAAAGATCGAGGCGGCGGAATCGAAAATCCCGCCGCCTTTTTTTATATCACTCATGTTAAGCAGCCATATTCCCTCGCCCTCTGGGAGAGGGTTTAGGGTGAGGGATTTTAAGTATACTCGAATCAACCCTCACCTAACCTCTCCCAATCTTGGGAGAGGAATTTTTAAAACAACAATATTTATACAAGTTGGTATTACTTCTTCTCGAATTTCTTCAATACTTCATAAGCATGTTGCAGTTTTTCTTGACTCGCCGATGCGATGATGGAGAGTTCGTGAATCGACCAGAATGTGCCTTCTACGCTGCCGTTTTGAACGATTTTAATGAAACGGGCGCTTTTGGATGGAATTTCGATCTTCGTTACCGCTTGATCTCCTGCGCCTTCTACGATGGGCGATTCCCAATTGTTTCCGTCGATGGAAAAATTGACGGCGTATTTCCGCGGATAATCGCCATTAGAACCCGTTGCGTCCAGCGTGATCTCTTCGATGACGCTCTCTGTTCCCAAATCGATCTGGAACCATTGGCCGGGCGTTTGCGAAGCGGCGGAATCCCAGCGCGTTCTTCTTCTGCCGTCGATGGCGTTGGCCGCTGCGCCGCTGTTATTCGAGGCGGATACTTTCCACTGATTGCGGTCGGCGTTGCTTTTTTCCAATTGTTTGACGACTTTTTTATAACCTTCCAACGCCGGCGGCCCCGCTTCCGCATCGCTGAGGCAGCCTTCGAGGAAATCCAAAACCGCCAAATTGGCCCGACTGGAAGCCGCTGCGATAACCATTTGTTTTTCTTCCTTGTCTTTGGCGGCTTTGAGGGCGGACTGGAATTTTTCCAGCGTCTGTTCGATGGAATCGCTGCGAACCAGATCGATCATGCGCAAGTAACCCTTCAGAACCAGTTTGCGTTTGGCGGAATCCTCTTCTTTTTGCGCCAAGGCCAGCAGCGTTTCGATGGGAGAAGCGTCGGGCCATGCCGTTAAAGCCAGGTAGGCGGCATGGCGAACGGATTCATCGCCGTCCTTCGCCATAGAGTCTCGAACCGCGCCGCAGGCTTTTTCGCCGCCCAATTCGGTCAACATGCGCAGGAGGGAGATGCGCAATGCGGGAGGAGCGTCCGGCAATGCGTTAATGAAATATTCCGAACGCTTCGCCTCATCCACTACTTGTTTTGCTATGGATAAAACGGCCTTCTCCACCGCCTGGATATCGTCTTCGTTTTTCGATTCGGCGATGAGAGGCAATAGTTGCGGCAGGTTTTCCTCTTTTGCCAATTGGCTGAGCGCTTTAATCGACTCTTTGCGAACCTCGGCGTTGGCGTCGAGCGCCAGGGGCAACAGTACGGGAATCGCGCCATCAGTACGGCGCGCCGCGAGGCTGCGGATCAAGGCGGGTTGGATTTTGGCGTCAGCCGATTTCACGATCGCTAGAATCTCATCGTCCGCATTGCGCAATTGCGCCAGGCTTTTTTCGGCGGCGGCTCCCGCGTCTCCACTTTGCGCCGCCGTCTCGGCGAGCAAGGAGACATGGCTCGCTTCGCCCAATGTCCCTAAAGCTTTTATCGCCGCGATTTTGATTTCGGCGTTATCGCTCTTAGCGGCCATAACTACGGCGGGCGCCGCGCTGGCGTCGCCTCGCGCCGCCAAAGCAGTCAAAAGCATCGCCTGGACATTGGGGGGAAACGACGGTAGTTGCTCGCTAATGGATTTTACGATGGACGATCCTGGAATCATGCGTAAGCATGGACCCACTGCCGTCTGAAGCAATTCGATGTCGTTTTCGCGCAATAACGAGAGGAGCGTTGGCGCGGCGTCTTCTTTATCCATTTTGACGATGCCGCAATAAGCCGCCACTCTCAGTTTTATCGGATTACTCTTTTCCGTGAACTTACCGTAGATGTTTTTCGCTCGCGATTTAGTCCCTTCGGCGGCCAGGGCGTCGGCGCATAGAAGAAGCGAATCGTCGCGCTGGCTTTGCAGTTCTTGAGGGACATTCGCTTTGGCGAGAAGATCCGCCGCCTTGGCGCCGCCGATTTCGCCCAGCGCCGCTATCGCCGTCCGAGCCAGGTTTTTATCTTCGCTTTGGATCAGCGGCGCAATGGCGGAAACCGCCTTGCGGTCTTGGCGTTGGGCGACGGAGCCGATAACGCCGATGAGCAAATCGCCTTTTACGTCTTTCATCGCCGCCCGCAAAATGGCGCCCGCTTTAGGCGACGGCGATCCCTGCAAAGCGAACCGCGCCATGTTGGAGAGTTTCTCGTCCCGCAGCAGTTTTTCTAACGCGGGCAGCGACTCGTCTGCGCCGATGCGGCGAATGATGCGGCAGGCGAATTGTTTGGCGTAGAATGTCGCGCTGGCGGAATCGATGATTTCCGCCATGATTTTTTCGATGTTTTTAGTTTGGGTTGGATCGGCGTTGCGCAGACCTTCTTCCACAATGCTCAAAGCCTTGCGGCTTTGGCCGTAATCATAGGCTTTGATGGCGTCCTTATCGATGGATTTCGCATCGAACGGTTCGGCTTGGGTCATCGCCCAAGGCCAGGCTGCGCAAAGACCGATGAGAAGGAAAAAGCGGCGTATAGTAATTTTCTTTATCTTCATTGTTCAACTCCCATGATTTTCAATTTATAAAGTCCAAGGTTCGCGATAGGAACGTCCCAACAAGCCGCTTGCTTCCGGATCGCCAAGAATTTCTTCCTTTTCCGGATTCCAGCGGATTTTTCTTTTCAGGAGCATGGCGATTTCGCCCAGATGGCCGACGCTGATGGAGCGGCACGCCGTTTCTACGGGAGTAATCGTCAATTGGCGGCTTTTCACGCAGTCGATGAAGTTCTGCTTGTGATCGTCGCTCTTATACAGCCGGATATCGTTGGGGCCAATGGCGTCCGGTTTCAGCAAATTCTTGTTCGAGGCGTCGATGCCTCCGCGGTCGACCCATACCCAGCCTTCGTCGCCGATCCATTTGGTTCCGCCCCGGTTGGCGTTGCTGACGTTCATCGTAAGGCCGCCGGCGTATTGGCAGATGAAGCGGTAGGCGTAGGGCGCATTCCAAAGGCCGTCTTCGGGATAAGAAGCTTCGCCTTCGATCTCCACCGGTCCTGTATGATCCAGATCGAGACCCCAATGGGCGATATCGATGTGATGCCCCGCCCAGTCGGTCAGTTGGCCGCCGGAATAATCCATAATCCAACGCCAATCCCAATGGCACTTGTCGTTGCCGAAATCGCAATAGGGACGCCAAGGCGCAGGGCCTAGCCAGAACTCCCAATCCAATCCTTCGGGAACCGGCTTGATCGGCTTGTTATTCGTTCGGCCACCCGTAGGCAGGCCGACTTCGACAGTATGGATTTTTCCCACTTTGCCGTTGCGCACGAGTTCGCAGGCTTGGCGAAAATTGGCCACCGACCGCTGCCAACTGCCGGTCTGCCATACGCGCCCATAGCGGTGAACGGCGTCGCAAATGGCGCGGCTTTCCCGAATCGAGCGCGAAAGCGGTTTTTCGCCGAAAATATCCAAGCCCGCTTTGGCGGCGGCGATGGCCAGGATGGCGTGCCAGTGATCGGGGATGGCCACGGAAACCGCGTCCAGATCGCCGCGTCCGATGATCTCCCGGAAATCGACGTAGGTCTGGCAATCGGTATTTTCGTAGCGGTTGTCGACGGAGTTTTTGGCGTTGTCGCGGTGCGCCTTGTCCACGTCGCAGACGGCGACGATCTGCACTTCCTTGTAATGGGCGAATTCGCGCATATTTCCCGAACCTTGCGATCCGACGCCGATGCACCCCAAAACGATCCGCTCGTTGGGAGCGGTATTCCCATCCGCGCCTAACGCGGACGATGGAACATAAAGCGGAAAGCCTAACGCCGAAACGGCGGCCCCTTTCAACAGAGCGCGCCGGCTAAGTGTTTTATCCCATTTCATGGAATCTCGTCCTTTCTATGCTTTCTTGCCAATTCAATTTTATGGCTCTAAACAGGATTCTACTTTCTCATCCTTCCGTCAAGTTGTTGCAGGGAGGAATAACGATGAAGCCTTTGGCACGCAGCCGATTGGTTTAAATAAAGCAAACCCGCCGTTGAAACGGCGGGCTATTGTCGTTTGCCCCTTTAAAGGGGCATTTGAAAATAGCCCCGGGATGAATTTTCTCTTGAACAATTTTTCCTTTGGCGTGATCGTACTGGCGGCGTAACAAGTGTTATTCTTTCCAGACTCGCTTGACTCGAAGGTTTTTTTGTGATGATTTATCCTTATCTATCATGTTCTAGGAGAACCGAAATGATTAGACGCCGATTTCTATCTTTATCCTTGTTGTTTTTGCTCCTTCTTCCATTCCCGGCTCTTGCTGCGCTGAAGGCGGGCGCCGCTAGAACCGTCATCACGCCTCAGACGAGCATCTGGATGGCCGGATACGCTTTCCGCAATAAGCCTTCGGAAGGCAAACTGCACGATCTCTACGCGAGAGCCTTAGCCTTGGAAGACGATCAGGGAACGAAAGCCGTATTTCTCGCTTCCGACATCATCGGCATTCCTGCAGGATTGGCGGCAAGAGTTTCCGCGCGCGTCGAAAAGGAATGCGGCGTTCCTCGAGCCAATCTCATGTTGACATGCTCCCATACCCATAGCGGCCCCGCCTTGCGCGACAACTTGAAGGATATGTACGGAATGCCGGAAGAAGAGTGGCAAAAAGTGATTCAGTATATGAAATGGTTGGAAGATAAAATGGTCGAAGTCATTCAGGAATCGGTGCGAGACCTGAAACCGGCGAAGATCTCTCGCGGCGTCGGAACCGCTTCTTTTACGATCAATCGGCGGCAATACAATCTTGATTCGATTTCTATTGGATTGAATCCTATCGGCCCGGTGGATGAAGACGCGCCTGTCCTAAAAGTTATCGATGAAAAAGGCGCGATCAAAGCTGTCGTGTTCGGCTACGCCTGCCATAACACTACTTTAAGCGGATACGAGATCAACGGGGATTACGCCGGATTCGCTCAATTGGATCTGGAAGAAGCGATTCCCGGCGCCGTGGCTATGTTCTTTATCGGATGCGGCGCCGATCAGAATCCGAATCCCCGGCGGAAGATCGAAGACGCCCAGAATCATGGCCGAGAACTCGCCGAAGCGGTGCGCCAAGTTCTTTCCGGCGCCATGAAGGAAGTGGATGGGCCGATCCATGCGGCTTTCTCGCTCACCGATCTTTCCTTGATTCCCGCACCAACGAGAGAACAACTTCAAGAACAATTGAAAGATTCCAACATTCATATCCAACGCCGCGCCAAGAATCTATTGTCCACTCTCGATGAAAAGGGAAAGATTCCCGAAACCTATCCCTATCCCCTCCAGGTATGGCGTTTAAACGATTTTCTTATTGTGGCGATGGGCGGCGAGGTAGTAGTGGATTATTCGCTGCGCCTGAAACACGAACTGGGCCGCGAGAACGCCTGGATCGTCGGCTACGCCAATGACGTATGCTGTTATATCCCCTCGCTGCGGGTATTGAAGGAAGGCGGATACGAATCGGTCGATTCCATGATTTATTATGGATTTCACGGGCCTTGGGCGCCGCCGATCGAAGAGACGATCGTCAAGGAGGTTCACCGGTTGGTGGATGCGGCGAAATAATACCAAGCCCTATTAAGAATACTACTTAAAATTCCCTCGCCCTCCGGGAGAGGGTTTAGGGTGAGGGAATGTTAGCTTAATACTATCAACCCTCACCTAACCTCTCCCAATCTTGGGAGAGGAATTTTAACAACAACAATCTTAATGCAGGTTGGTATAGCCTGGCGTTATTCTATCGCTTCGCCCAGGGATTCGCCCGCAATCGTGATAAGCGATTCCTCGATGCAGGGGATGAATTCGTCGACAAGCCGTACTACGGCGTCGAAGACTTGCGCGTATTTATTCAAGCGGACCAGATTGGATTCGTTCTTCGTGCGGCGGATAAACATAAACATAGCGG